>DATFQP010000089.1:0-5232 GCA_035264145.1 Propionibacteriaceae bacterium | reverse complement strand
GCCGTCGACGCCGCGGTCGGCCCAGAATCTCAGCGTGGTGAGGAAGTCGTCGCGTACCTCGCGGTTGTCCCAGTTGAGGTCGGGCTGCTCACGCGCGAACAGATGGCAATACCACTGCCCGTCGGGCACCCGGGTCCACGCCGGGCCGCCGAAGTGGGAGATCCAGTCCGACGGTGGCTCCGAGCCCTCCGGGCCGGTACCGTCGCGGAAGATGTAACGGGCCCGGGCGGCCGAGCCCGGCTTGGCGGCCAATGCCTCCTGGAACCAGGGGTGCAGATTCGACGTGTGGTTCGGCACGATGTCGACGATCACCCGAATACCGACCGCATGCGCCGCCGCAACCAGGGCATCGAAATCCTCCAGAGTGCCGAGCTCCGGTGCAACGTTGCGGTAGTCGGCGACGTCGTAACCACCGTCAGCGAGCGCCGAGGGATAGAACGGGCTCAACCAGATGGCATCGATACCGAGGGCGGCCAGATAACCGATCCGCGACGTCACACCGCGAATGTCGCCCATGCCGTCGGCATTGCTGTCGGCGAAGCTTCGTGGATAGACCTGATAGACCACCGCCTGACGCCACCAGTTGGCGTCGCTTCTTGGGTCAGCGGCAAGCAGAACCTGATCGGTCACGAGACGATCATCCTTCGAGAGAGATTCGAGGCTGAGTGAGAGCAGCGCTCAGTAAGTAATACCCCGAGTGACAGCGCTTGCAATCAAGGCTACGCGGCCCGTGGAAACCGCGTCAATGCGGGATAGCGGCCGCGCTAGTTATCCTGATCACAGTTCGTGACAGCGCTTGCAGGCCGGTGGCCCGCACCTTGGTGGCGATGGGTTGAGCGTCGAACCGCCGTTCGACAAAGCCGAGTGCCACCGGCCCCACCGAGACGTAGAGAGGAGCTGCTCTGAACCAACGGTCGAGCATGCACGACGTAGCGGCCTTGGCCGGCGTCTCCGTTGCCACCGTTTCCCGCGCGCTTCGCGGATCATCACTGGTCAACGACGGCACCCGGGAGCGGGTGCTCGCCGCAGCCGAGGAGCTGTCCTTCTCCATTTCTAGGGCTGCCTCGAGCCTGGCCACCGGGAAACTCGACAAGATTGCCGTGCTGGTCAGCGGTCGCCTCAACTCCTGGTTCAACGGCTCCGTCGTGGATGCGATGTATGAGTACCTGCACGCCGCCCGCCAGGAGTTGGTCATTTACCGGATCCTTGACGACGCGCAGCGGACCGACTTTTTCGCGACTCTCCCGGCCCGGCGCAACGCTGACGCCCTCGTGGTTGCCTCGTTCGCTCTGACCACCGCGGAGCGACAGCGGCTACGCAAGCTTGGGGTACCGCTGATCTATGTGAACCAACGGGTACGAGGCGCCGCCTCGGTCGCCATCGACGATTTCGAGGCGGCCCGTACGGGTACTCGGTACCTCATCGAGTTGGGCCACAGGCGAATCGGCTTCGTCACTAGGTCACAATTGCCCGAGCTCACACACAGCGCTGCCGATCGCGTCCACGGCTACCGGGCCGAGCTGACCGAGTTTGGCCTGGCACCTGACCCCGAACTCGTTTTTCAGGCCTCGTCCGACGCGGACGGTGACAGCGTGGTCGCCGAGCTGTTGTCACGGTCGAGTCCGCCGACGGCACTGATGGTGTCCAGCGACGAGCTGGCGCTCAGTGTCCTGGCAGCGCTGGGTCGAGCAGGCATCGTTGCCCCCGGTGACATCTCGGTGTTGGGGTTCGACGACCACGCGATGTCCGAGCGGTTCGGGCTGAGCACGATTGCTCAGCCCGTCAGCGAGCTAGGTCGGATGGCGGCGACCATGGCCTTGACGCTCGCCGCGGGCCGCTCACTCCGCCCGAAGACGATCACCCTGCCCACCCATTTGGCGCGACGGCAGACGACAGGCCGACCGGCGTGACGGTCCAAACGCTCGGTGAGCCATTAGCATGAAAGAGTGCAGCCGCGCGCAGTTTCGGAACCTGGCGAGGTGCCGCCTACCGAGGAGCTTGCGACGGCGGCTGCGGACGAAGCGGCTATCCGCGCCGCCAAGGCGGTGCTGCGTAGCGCCATCCAGTACCGCCGTGACAGTCGGCCGGCTGAGCGACGTGGTCGCGACGACGCTGCTCGCTCCGACCTTATTGAGGAGGCCCTGAGCTCCCGGATGCCGGACACGGTCGCGGCCTACCTCTCTATGGGGTCCGAACCAGCGACGCTGCGGCTGATTGCATGGCTTGCCGCGCATGACATCCGCGTCCTGCTGCCGGTGCTGACCGCTGCCGCAGCCGAGACTGGCCCGGGCAAGCCGGCCTGGGCGCCGTACGAGGGTCCCGACGCGCTTCGCACCAGTCGATTCTCGATCTTGGAGCCGACCAGCGAGCCGGTGCCCGCCGAACAGCTGCCCGAAGCGGAGATGATCATCTGCCCCGGCCTGGCCGCCAACCGGCAGGGCGATCGGCTCGGCCGCGGTGGTGGTTGGTACGACCGCGCCCTGCGCTACGCCTCATCCAGCGCCCCGGTCTGGGTACTGCTGAATGACGACGAGATCATGCCAGCCATTCCGACCCACGCCTGGGACCGTCGGGTGGACGCGATCTTCACGCCCACCCAGATGATCATGTGTGAGCCGAGCACGGTCTGAGGGGAATCACTCGCTGATCCGAGCCGCGGCTTACATCCAAAACCTATTGCGGAGAAGCAGATCCAGCGGGGCTCGGGCGCAATCCGACTGGCCGCTATCCGACTTTGGCCAAGGAATTCCACCGGGCGGAGGCTAGACGCCCTCGAGGCGTCCCTCGCGTCGGCGGATGAACAGGGCCCAGGTGACGGCGAAGCAGACCGCATAGAACACGAGAAAAGGTGACGTACGCCCCGTCACCGTTCTTCACCGTGAGGAACGACAGCCGGAAGGCGAGGTTCACGAGCACGCCACCGGAGGCACCGATGGCCCGTAGCCAGCCCGATCTGGGGCTAGATGACCCTGAACCGCGTTTCCCCTTGCGGTGGTTCCTCTACAACCTCCACCGCTGTTACATCGGCGCCCTTGGTGCCCCGATGTGACCAGTCGATCATCGCCTCCACAGCCGCTGGGTCGCCCTCGAAGGCAGCCTCGACCGACCCGTCCGCAGCATTCCGGACCCATCCGGCTACGCCACGAAAACGTGCCTCCCGCCGGCAGGTGTCGCGGAAGAAGACGCCCTGCACGCGACCACGGACCACAACCCGGCGGCGGATCGTGCTTGAGCGGCTCACGTCGCGCGGCATCCGCTCAACGCCCAACCGGGTTCTTACGCAGAGTGCGCGGCTCGTCGGCACGCCGGATCATGACCTGGCCCTCGGCGACCATCACCTCGTATGCCGCCGCCGGCCGGGTGGCTGGACCGGCGACCACCGATCCGTCCAAGGCGAAATGACTGCCGTGCCACGGGCAGACGATGCATCCGTCCTCCAAAGTCCCTTGATGCAACGGGCCGCCGCGGTGGGTGCAGCGATCGGCCAGCGCGACGATCGTGCCGTCGTCCCGGCGCGTCAGCACCACGGGTACGCCGTCAAGATCAACCAGCGTCAGGCTGCCGGAGGAGATCTGGTCCTGGGCCGCCGCGGGGCTCCACCTGTCCGTACTGTGCTGGAAGGCCGTCGTATCCACGCCAACGCCAAGCGCGTACGAGAGGTGCCCACCGAGCCAACCCGATACCCCGATGGCGGATGCGCCCACCAGCGACCACGCGACCCCGGAGGCGCGATGGCGACGGCGGCGGGACAGCCAGCTCGCACCATAGGAAGCGATCGCGACCCAGTTGAGGATTGCGTGCACGAGCCCTATCCGGCGCTCCCCTCCCGAGGTCGACGTCCAGTCGCTGGTTCCCGTCGCCGCAGATGGCGCGGCGGCCAACACTCCGAACCCTATGAGCTTGCGGGCACCATCGTCATCACCTACCAGGTCGAAGACCGCCGCAGATGTCCAGGCTCCGATGGGAATCGTGACCAGTAGCGGGTGGAGCGGGTGCCCGATCGGGGTGCCGCTGGCGATCGTGGTGACGGCTCGCTGGCCGAGGATCTTTTTCGCCACGCTGGCGATCTTGTCCGCTGTCGAATCGAGCACCTCAGCGCGCTCGATCGCTCCCGCGAATGCGTCCAGCCGCTTAGCGAATCCCATCCTCGATGCCCCTGTCGTTTTTCGTTCTGCCGAAACGGAAGTATGCCCAGACTACGAAGGACCTTGTGCGAGCAGCTCGCGGACTCGATCAGCAGCGCGGTGTCGGCAGATAACGCCGTCTCCGCCGGATCGCGTCACGACAAGGTTGATAGCCCAGTCGCCGAGGCAAAGCCCAGCACGGTGGCCAGGCCGGCCCAGTCCTTAGCCTTGGTGTTTGCCTCAGGGATCATCGAGTCGACCAGCATGACGAGGAGTGCTCCTGCGGCGAAGCCGTCGATGCCCGCCCGGAGGCCTGGCGCGCTAACTTGTTCAGGGATACCGTCGAGCAACGCACCTATAGCGAGCGGCAAACCTTCCGATCCGCCACCGGAACGGCCGCCCATCCGGGTCACGGCCTGGTCCGCGAGGGAAGACCACCGCACCTACGCCGAGGCCAACGGCAACAGCGACCAGCCCACCGACCTCGATGCCTTCCTCGGAGAGTTCAAAGGCAACGCTCGAAATCAGGGCACCGGCACCGAACACCAACACCGCGCCGATGCTGCCGGGCTTCCAGTTCCTGGCAAGTCCGAGAAAGGCACCGATGACGAGCAATGCCGCCGCGAGCATTCCCCAGACAAGCGCCGCAAGCACGCGCGGAATGATACTGGTGTTGCTCAGTCCATCACGGTTGTCGACCGCCAGGTGCGGAGCGCCCTTGACGGCGAACGCCGGCCCAGCGAGCACGAGCGTCCCAGCGGGGTAGAGACCGTCGGGCTACGCCCTGATATGCATCAGCGTATCGCTGCCTGGCGATCATCGCCGGCAGTCGGCCGGCCTTCGGCGAATCATGCTCGCTCGAGGGCAACCCCCACCTGTTGCTTGTCTCCAACAGCAGCTGACTGCAGAACTGCGGAATGGTCCATCAGGTCCATGGTGGTAGCGAGGGTCTCGGCCTTGATCAAGCTGGCGTGAGCCTGAATGGCGGCGCGGACGCTATCGTCACCACTGAGCCGCAGGTGGATGCGGTCACTCACGTCAAATCCGGCGTCCCGCCGGGCCTGCTGCACGGCACGGACGACGTCCCGGGCCAGTCCTTCGGCCGCCA
>DATFQP010000088.1:0-2354 GCA_035264145.1 Propionibacteriaceae bacterium | reverse complement strand
AAAGTCGTGGCACTGCGGCCCTGTCCCGCGCCGTTGGGTTGCCCTGTCAGTACACGTCTCGAGAAAGACTTCCTCATCCGCTCGGGACGAGGTTGGCTTGACCCCAGCGGCGGGACCTGGAGTCCCTGCCAGTCCAGGTGTTTGCCCTACGTCGAGGAGTCTGTCCATGCGTGTTGCCGTGATGACCGCCCCTGGTGAGGTCCAGGTCGAAGACCGAGCCGACCCGACCATCCAGAAGCCGACCGATGCAATCATCCGGCTGTACGCGACCTGCATCTGTGGCTCGGATCTGTGGCCTTACCGCGGGATCGCGGCGTTGGACGGGCCACGTCCGATGGGTCACGAGTACGCCGGCATCGTGGAGGAGGTCGGGTCGGCGGTCTCGAGTGTGAGGCCGGGCCAATTTGTCGTCGGGTCGTTTTTCGCCTCGGACAACACCTGTGAGATTTGCCGATCCGGCTACCAGCCCTCCTGCCCCAACAGTGAGGCATTCGGCCCGACCGGTGCCGCGCAGGCCGAGCGGATGCGGGTGCCGCTCGCTAACGGGACCTTGGTTGCGACCCCTGAGGTTCCCCCCGAGGATCTGGTCCCGCACTTCCTGGCCACCTCGGACGTGCTCGGCACCGGTTGGTTTGCTGCGGTAGCAGCCGAGGTGGGGCCGGGCAAGACCGTCGTTGTCGTCGGTGACGGCGCGGTCGGGCTGCTCGGGGTGCTGGCCGCCAAGGAGCTCGGCGCGGAACGGGTCATCGCGATGAGCCGCAATGAACCGCGTCAGCAGCTGGCGTTGGAGTTCGGGGCCACCGATATCGTCACCGAACGTGGTGCGGAGGGCGTGGCGGCGATCAAGGATCTGACCGACGGCTTGGGTGCGCACTCGGTGATCGAGGCCGTCGGCACCCAGGAGTCGATGATGCAGGCCATTCACTCCACGCGTGCCGGTGGCCACGTCGGCTTTGTCGGGGTGACTCACGAGGTTGCTCTCCCGGGCATGGAGCTGTTCTTCTCCCACGTTCACCTGCACGGCGGTCCCGCCCCGGTCCGTCGGTTCCTGCCCGACCTGATGGACCGTGTCTGGACGGGCAAGATCCAACCGGGCAAGGTGTTCGACCTGGAACTGCCCCTCGACGCGGCCGCCGACGGATACAGAGCCATGGACGAACGCCGCGCCATCAAGGTCCTTCTCCACCCGTGACCCGAACAACGCCGGCGAGACGAGCAACGAAGGGTGCAGACGATGACCGCCACGAATGAGAACGGCAACCTCGCCGGCAAGGTGGCCTTCGTAACCGGTGCCGGGAGCGGCATTGGCCGCACGACGGCATTGGCATTCGCGCGGGAGGGCGCAGCTCTTGTCGTCGCCGACATCTCCGATCAGGGCAATCAGGAGACGGCCCGCATGATCACCGAACTCGGGCTGCGCGCTGTCGCGGTCCGGTGCGACGTGACACGGTCATCGGATGTGCAGGCTGCCCTGAATCAGGCGGTCGACGCGTTCGGCCGCCTGGACATCGCCTTCAACAACGCCGGGGCCGAACAAAAGCCCAGCGTGACGGCCGATGTCACCGAAGAGGAATGGGACCGGATCATCGCCATCAACCTCCGCAGTGTGTTCCTGTGTATGAAATACGAGATCCCATTGATGCTGGAGCATGGTGGCGGCGCAATCGTGAACAACTCCTCCGGTGCTGGAGTCAAGGCGTTTGGACATGGAGCCGCATACGCGGCCGCGAAGCACGGCGTGGTTGGCCTGACCAAGGACGCCGCACTCGATTACGCGTCCTCGAACATCCGCATCAACGCCGTCTGCCCCGGGATCGTCGACACCGAGATGATGCAGCGGTTCACCGGCGGCACCTCTGAGGGACGAGATCGGGTGATCGCGCAGGAACCGATCGGACGGATGGGAACACCCGACGAGATCGCCGCCGCCGTTCTTTGGCTGTGTTCCGACGCAGCCTCCTTCGTCATCGGCCACGCCATGGTCGTCGACGGCGGCCAGACCGTCTGACGCGACGCGAACACACTCAATCGGATCAGTGCCGGAGGAAACACCCATGCAGACCATCCGCAGCTCCGCAGAAGCTGCCGCCGCCACCACCAAAAGGGCTCGCCGAGTGGCTTACCGGCGAGGTCTAGGTCCGACCCCGTCGCTGCCTCCCACGCGCGGAATCAAGCTGAAACTGCTCAGGCGAAGTCGAACACGAGCGGAAAGGCGAGGACGACAGTCCAGGCCCAGGCGGCATACACGATGAGGTAACCGGTCTGCCAGCGTTCCAGGCGGGCGAAAGGCATGCGGCCACGCAGGAAGCCGAGAAACAGCCATGCTGACCACGCCAAATTGCAGAGCAGTATGA
>DATFQP010000087.1:0-5639 GCA_035264145.1 Propionibacteriaceae bacterium | reverse complement strand
GGCGGATCTCCGTGAGTGAACCGAGATCAGCAGCAGGCGGCCGCGATCTGTGCCATGTCGGCGGGGCATCCGAACTGCCCCAGCAGGGTGTGTGCCCTTCCGCTGATTGTAGAAATCTTCCTGATCAAGCTTGCTGAGGTTATCTGCTGTGCTGCTCGGCACCCGGTGACCGGGATGATGATGATGAAGCTCAGGGCGAAGGCACGTCCGGTCTTCGGCGCAACCAGCGCCAAAGAACGGCGCCGACGCCACCGGCAAGTACCAGGGCGCCGCCAAGCATCAGCGAGCTTCGGGGCCGGTCCAGGCTGCCCTCGTTCGCTGCTGCCGGTGCGTTCGACTGTGGCGGCGGTGAAGGTGTATTGGACTGCATCGACGCTGAAGGTGCGTTGGACTTGGGCGGCGCCTGCCCAGCAGCAGCCGTTTTGGCAATGAAGGGGAAGGTTCCCGTCACCGGGTGGCCGTCGGCGGAGGCGACCCGCCAGGCAACGGTGTACTTTCCGGCCGGGGCATCGCTGGCCAGGGGTTGCCGGACGGAATTGCCGGCGATTGTCGATGCGCCCCTCTGGACGGGGCCGGCAGGTCCGGTGACCACAACCTGGATGCCGATGGCGAGGGGCCGCTCGTCCAGGACCAGAACCACCGCGTCCGGTGGACGGGCGACGGTTTCCCCGGCCGCCGGTGTCGACGAGATCAGGTCGTCGTGGGCAGATGCGGGGGCGGCAGACAGCTGGAGGGCTGTCGCCGCCACGGCAGCCGCGAGCAGGCGCCTGGCGCGCGGGGAGTGCGGCCTGACTGTCGTCATGACGGTTGACCCTTCGGATAGGGCCATGGGTTGGCTTTGCACCCTCCGAGGCCCTTGGTCTGTTGGATCATGATGTCGGCTGTCTTGCCCTTGCCGGCGCAGTCGGTGTGCTGGTAGCCGAGTGTGTGTCCGAATTCGTGGTTGATGAGGTAGCGGCGGTAATTGATGATGTCGTTGCCGTACGTTTCGGCGCCGAAGACCCAGCGTTTGGCGTTCAGCACGACGCGGTTGCCGACTTGGCAGGAGAGCTTGCCGCGGGTCAGCAGTGGGGCGCATAAGCGGTCGGTGGTGTCGGGCGTCGCGATGTAGACGTGCAGATCGGCGTGCTCGGCAGTGCTGACCAGCTGGAACGCCGCCTTTCGGGTGGCCCGCCAGCTGCGCCGGTCGTTGAGCACTGACTGCATGGTCCGTGCCGCGGCCTCGGCCTCGACGGCCACCCCGTTCTCGCGACGGACGTCGAACCGGAGAACGGTGGCCGCCCTGGCCGTCGGTCGGCCGCTGATCCTGGCTGACACGAAGGTTCCGGGGCCGGATTCGGGAACCTGAAGCTTGGCTATGGTCGGCTGCCGCTGCTTTGGCGCTTGCTTGCCGGACACTTTCTTGGTGGTCGGCGTCGGCGTCGGGGAGGGTGACGTGATCACCGGCGCGGCGACCGGCACCCGGGGCTGCCCCCCATCCGCGAACACGGTCACGGCCGCACGGGCGCCGGTGCCTACCAGACCGAGTACTGTGACGGCCGCCGCTGCCAGCGCAACACTGAGTCGAGGCCACGCCCAACGACCGGATTGGAAGGGATGAAGATTGGCACTCTCCCACGCTCGGCGTGGTGCTGAGCCATCGGCATGGATGCTCACCCGTTCCCCCCCGCGAACTCGGCTCATTCGGACAAGACTAGAGCGGAGCTCACGGTGTGCAACTGACGAAGGCCTATGACAGCGGGTCTTGGGTTTTCTGCCGGAGGCGTTCGTAGGGTGTTTGGCCGTTTCAAAGCGCCGTGAGGACGGTGGTAGTTGTAGTAGTCCTCCCACTCGTGCAGCTTCTCGGTGAAGACGTTGGCGTCGTCGATGACTTGGCCTTGGAGGAGTCGGTAGAACTCTTCGGAGTCGATCCGGTGGGATCTTTCCACCTTGCCGTTGAGCCGCGGGGTTCTGGGTTTGATCTTGACGTGGTCGACGCCGAGGTCGAGCAGGTGAAGGTGGAACGAGGTGCCGAATTCCGACCCGTTGTCGGTTTGCACCCGCTCCACCTGGAAGGGCAGTTTGGCCAGAACGTGGTCGACGAAGGCGATGGCGGTTTTCTGGTCGCAGCGGGGGTAGGCGCGCAGCACCCGCAGTCGGGTGCAGTCGTCGATGACGGTGAACTGGTAGTACTTCTTGCGCCGGCCGCCGGTCTGGCCTAGTGGTTCGATGAATTTCACGTCGACTTGCAGCTGGTGGCCGGGCCGTTGCTTCTCGTACCGTTTCCACCGCAGGGCTCGGCGTTGGTAGCGGGCGGAGGCGGGCAGCCGGTTCATGCCGAGCCGTTTCAGGATCCGCCACACGCCGGAGGTGGAGATGGTCACGTCGTGGTAGCGGGCCAGATACATCGCGATCTTGGCCGGCCCGAAGTGGTAGTGCTTCCGCAGCCACAGAATCTTCTCGATCACCTCCGTCTGGGTCACCTTCGGCGAATGGTGCGGCCGGCTGGAGCGGTCCTTCAACCCCTCCAGACCGTCGGCCTCATAGCGGCGCAGCCAGCCGTAGTAACACTGCCGGCTGATCCCGTAATAACGGCAGGTCGCCGCCACGTTGAAGCTGACTTCCTTCACATGCCGCAACACCGCCAGCCGACGCTGGGCCCGTCGTTCCAGCTCACGCTCAGTCACAAATGATCTCCTCAGTTGGGGAGACCCAGACTGTCAATAACCTCCGTCAGTTTTAGAGGGCGGAGCTCACGGGAGTCGAACCCGTAACCCCTTGGTTGCAAAGTGGTGGAGCGGGCCTCGTTGAGCATCGTTGGTGCCAACAAGCTACGAATAGGCGTATTGGGAACCGCGATGTCGCGCATTTGTTGCTGCAGGTTCGCTGGCTGCCAGCCACCATGCCCCGCTTCCAGTCGCGCTAGCCGCCTGTCGAGGGGGTTTCTCGCCGCCTGATCACGTCGCTATGTGGATGAGCTGCGCCGTTCAGACCCTCTCATCAACCCTGATGAGGAAGATCCCACAGCTTGAGCGGACTCCACTTGCCGGCAAGTGTCGCCGCCGGGCCGAACGTGGCCAACACCCCAGGTGCTAACTCGATGTCACGAACCCGATCGCCCATAGAAGCATGCCACGGCCGCGCCTCCGACTGGTGGCCGCAATGCTGGCACCACTCGGATGAGTAGCGGCATGAGGAATGCCGGCGGGTCGGATCGTCCTTTCCACACCGAGCAGCACGAGCCGGCTGTACTCCCAACCACCGATCTGGCGGAAGTCAACTGTCTCGGGCGAGCAGACCCAGCTCGGAGAACAGCTGCCGGATATCCCGGATATGGGGTCACCCCAGGCGATAGAGACGCTCATTGGTGCCCGAGGCTTCGGGCGCGGACCGCCTCCCGTTCGAGTAACCCGCGGGGCCAGGTCTACGCCTCGTGGGCGACCCAGCGCTCCTGGCGGGCTCGCCGACCGGCTTCACTGATCACGGCCTGCGCGAGCTGAAAGGGACTGTCGGAAGAGCGCCGCGTCCACCTGGTCGAGCGGTCCGGCTGAGCGACGCCTAAACCGTGGGGCCGCGTCATACCCAGATCGTTTCGTAAAGGTACTCGCGGAGATGAGGCCCGCGACTGCTCGCCGACGGCCTTATCACAAACGGCGAGGTCCAACCCCCGGCTCGCACATCAGTACCGAACGGACACCCCGGCCGGAGACGGTCAACGGGCTGCCCGACAGGAGTCGGGCAGCCCGTCTCGGGTCAGCTCTTGAAGGCGTCCTTGACCTTCTCGCCAGCTTGCTTGAGGCTGCCCTTGGCTTTTTCGGCTTTGCCTTCGGCTTGGAGGTCCTCATCGTCGGTGGCGTCGCCGACTGTCTCCTTGGCCTGACCGGTGAGCTCTTCGGTCTTGTTCTCAATCTTGTCGTCTGTACCCATGTCCTCTTCCTTCCGCGAGGCATATCCGGGCGGAGTGTCCGCCCGGCTGTGCCGCTGTCAAATGGACAGCGGCGATTCGTCAGGTGCGGGCGCTCCGGCGGCCATAGAGTCCGTCGGCGGTGGTGACGCCGACCGCTGCGAGGACGACCTGGATGATGAGCTCGATCCAGTCGATACCGGGAGTGACAGCGACCCCGATGGCGGCAGCCAGCGCAGTGCCAATTAGCGCAGCCGCGATGCCGACCAGAAAGGTGAGCCAGATCGGAATTTTCTGCCTGCCGGGAGCGACGAGTCGACCGAGAGCGCCGATGATTAGGCCGACGATGAGGGCGGTGATGAGCCCAGTGACTTCCATCTCTACTCCTTCTGCTTCACAGTGACACCGATCAGGGGCTGGTCGCTAAATCGATCAGCCTCGGTTTCCGCGACGAGGTGTTGAGAGCTGGCCCGTCCTGGCCTCCGCCAGAGAGCGCCTAGAACCCGCATCACCTGTCACGCGTCCAGTTTTGGTCGAGATGGCGCAGTTCAGAATGGGTGCTGCCACCCATTTTGTGGTGACGCTCCGCCGGTTGGAATGGCGGGCAAGGGTATTGAAAGGAGCGCGGTGTGAGGGGACCGGTCAGGCTGCCGTTGCCTTTGTACTGGAAGGTGTGCCTGATCAACGGCGCGGTCTTCTTGGGAGCGACGGCCCTGCTGGTGGTGGCTCCGCCGTCGATCTCCTCCACCGTGACCATGGGCGAGCTCGCGGTGCTGGCTACCGGGTTGGCGGTGATCGTTGCGACCAACGCGACGCTGTTGTACGGCACGTTGGTCCCGCTGGACCGGCTGATCGGCCGGATCGACCGGTTCGACGCGGACCGGTCTGAAGCCAGGCTGCCGGTGGAGGGGAGTGGGGTGGCGGTCAAGCTGGCCAGCAGCTTCAACGCGTTGTTGGAGCGGCTGGAGGCCGAGCGCGCCGCCGCCAGCATGCGGGCTATGTCGGCGCAGGAAGCCGAACGCCGCCGCATTGCTCGGGAGTTGCACGACGAGGTCGGGCAGCGGTTGACGGTCGTGTTGTTGGGAATAAAGCGGGCATTGACCCGAGTACCGCCGGCGGTGGCTGAGGAGCTGCTGCTGGTGCAGGACACCGCCCGCAGCAGCCTGGAGGAGGTGCGGCGCTTGGCTCGCGGCCTGCGGCCCGGGGTGTTGGAGGATCTGGGATTGGTGCCGGCATTGGCCGCGATGGCGAACGAGCTGACCGCCCAGGCGGGAGTGAAGGTGCGCCGGCGAATCCAGCGGGGCCTTCCGCCGCTGACGCCAGAGGTCGAACTGGTCATCTTCCGGGTGGCGCAGGAGGCGCTGACCAACGCGACCCGGCATGCCCACGCCGCCACCATCGACCTCGACCTGCGTCACGATCGATCATCGATCACCTTGACGGTGATCGACGACGGCCGCGGGATCGGATCGGGACCTGACGGGACGGGCCTGCAGGGGATGCGGGAACGGGCGTTGGTCGTCGGCGGCACGCTCCAGATGGGGCCCCGCCCGGGAGGTGGCGCCGAGGTGCGGCTGCAGGTGCCGCTGGACAGGGCCGCCCGGTGAGCAGCGAGGTCCGCATCCTGCTCGCCGACGACCATGCCCTGGTCCGCCGCGGCGTCCGGCTGATCCTGGACGACAGCCCAGGCCTGCGAGTGGTGGCAGAAGCCAGCGACGGTGCGGAGGCGGTCCAGCTCGCTCGCAGTGAGGACGTG
>DATFQP010000086.1:0-2965 GCA_035264145.1 Propionibacteriaceae bacterium | reverse complement strand
ACGAAGGTGCAGAGTGAAGCGCTGACCTTGGCCTACTACCATGACCTGACCCAGAGCCAGATTGCGAGTCGCCTGAACGTGCCTATCGGCACGGTCAAGACCCGCATCAGAGACGCCATGAGACGTCTCGGCGAAGCGCTGGGAGGCGAGGCGTGACCGAGATGCATGACAACGCGGCCGCGTACGCCCTCGCTTCTCTAGACGCCGGCGAGCTGGCGGAGTTTGAGGTCCATCTGGCCACCTGCGACTTCTGCCAGCGGGCGGTCGCCGAGTTCTCAAAGACCGCCGCGGCGCTGTCGCTGCTGACTCAGGCGACCCCGCCGTCGAGATTGCGGGAGAGCGTCCTCGGCGTGATTCAGAAGGTGCCGCAGCTGCCGGCCGAGGACCAGGCGGGCGAGCGACCCGGCGCGCAGGTGACAACGAGCCGCCACACCAGCACGGACGCACGGACCCGGCCGACCGGACCGCGCCGGGCCATGCCGGAGTCGGTGATCTCCGATGAGCCGGAGACGCGCCCGGTTGACGAGCTGGAGCTGCGCCGGCAACGGCGACGCAACCGGATCATACGCGGGATGGTCGCGGCGATACTGATCGTCGCGGTCGCTCTCGGCGGGGTCATCTACACCCAGGTCCAGCAGCAGCGCCAGGCCGAGGTCGCTGCCAAGCAAGCCTTCCAGGAGCAGCTGCTACGCGCCGAGGACGCCCGTCTGGTGGTCACGCCGACTCTGCAGGGCGGTGGCCGGTGCACGTTCATCATCTCCAAGAAGCTGAACCGGGCCTTGTACCTCGGCACCAACATGCCCGATCCGGGACAGGGTCGGAGGTACCAGCTATGGACGGCGACCGGAACCCAGTCGGACTTGGACCCCCATCTGGACAACCCGGTGCCTAATGTTCGTCCATGGCGGCAGTTCTTCCGCGGCGACGTTGCCCAAGCCGACTTCTTGGCGGTCAGCATCGAGCGAGACGGCAGCACTCCAGATGCTCCGACCCCCGACCAGATCGTGGCGCTGGCTGAGGTTCCACCCGCATAGGGCGGCCCTATCGCATGTTGCGGACACCGGGCGATTTCAGAGCGCACCCAGTGTCATGCGAAGAATAGGTTTGGGGCGTGAGCACCTCCGACCCAACCGCGTTGCGTCAGCTGATCAGCTCCCTGCCAGCCGGTGTGGTGGTGGACGAACCTGCGACATTGGAGAACTATCGCTTCGACTGGTCGCGGGACCAAGGTGCCGGCACGCCACTGGCCGTTGTGCGGCCGACGGACGTTGACCAGGTCCAGACCGTGTTGGGGTGGGCGTCCGCGCACCAGATTCCGGTGGTCCCGCGAGGTGCCGGCAGCGGCCTGTCCGGCGGCAGCAGCGCGGTCGACGCCGGCGTCGTGCTCAGCATGGAACGGATGCGCGCAATCGAGATCGACACCGCCACCCGAGTGGCCGTGGTGGAGCCGGGCGCCTTCAATGCCGAGGTGAAGGCGGCGGCGGCAGCGCACGGCTTGTGGTATCCCCCCGACCCATCTTCGTACGACATCTGCTCCATCGGCGGCAACATCGCCACCAACGCCGGCGGGCTCTGCTGCGTCAAGTACGGCGTCACCACCGACTACGTGCTCGGCCTGGACGTCGTGCTGGCCGACGGCACCAAGATCACCTTGGGGGGGAAGCGGATCAAGGACGTGGCCGGCCTGTCGCTGCTGAAGCTGTTCGTCGGCAGCGAGGGCACGCTTGGCGTGATCACCCGGGCGATTCTCCGGCTCATCCCGGCACAGCCGGTACGGTCCACCCTGGTCGCGGCCTTCCCAACAGTGGCGGCTGCCGCTGACGCTGTGGTGGCGATCGGTGCAACGCTGCGAGCCTCAATGATGGAGCTGATGGACAACGCGTCGATCAACGCGGTCGAGGACTACCGGCCGATGGGCCTGGACCGCAACGCAGGAGCGATGCTTTTGGCTCAGTCCGACGCGCCGGGCGATGCCCGGGCGCTCGAGATCGAAGCGATGGATGCCGCATGCGAGCTGGCCGGTGCCAAGGAGGTCTTTGTCACTGACGACCCCGACGAGGGCGAACTGTTCGTCGCCGCTCGGCGGGCCGCCTTTCCGGCGGTTGAAGCCCTGGGCACCTTGCTGCTGGAAGACGTCGGAGTGCCCGTGCCGCTGCTGCCGGAGCTGTTGGCTGGCATCGCGAACATCGCGACGACGTACGACACCCCAGTGCCGGTAGTCGCGCACGCCGGGGACGGCAACACCCATCCCCTCGTGGTCTACGACCCCGCAGACGAGGACGCCCGGGCTCGGGCGTATCTGGCCTTCGACGAGATCATGGCCCTGGCCATCTCGTTGGGCGGCACCATCACCGGCGAGCACGGGGTAGGGCGCGCAAAGAAAGCTGCGCTCCCCCTTCAGCTGGGACCCGAGGTCATGGCGCTCACCAGAACCATCAAGAACGCCCTCGACCCACACAACGTCCTCAACCCCGGGGCGATTCTGTGACCGGGCACTCAGCGGCGGTTGATCATCACGGTGCCGGCGGCGAGGTCCTGTAACCCGCGTCGGTCGGCCCCGACGACGAGCGCCGGCAGGGCCAGGCTGACCAGGAGCGCCCGCAGCACCGCCCGCGGGAATCCCAGCGGCCGGCGATCCAGTCGAGCAATCGCAATTCTGCAGATCAACTGACCGAAGCTGCCGCCGGCAACCGCACCCAGGACCGCGGACTCCACGAAGAACACTGTCAAGATCATCCACGCCCGCCAACCGCCGCCGGTCAGCACACTTGATCCGAAGAAGCCGACGGCGATGGCCATGCAGGCCGCCCAGTCCACAATCAATGCGGCGATGCGGGACCGCCAGGACGCCAGGGAGCCGCGACCGACCCGCGGCAGTCCGAGGCGCTCCCCCGGATACGCTTCGTTCTCGTGCCCCACCTGAGCCGACTCGGCCACCTGCCGAGGTTATCTGGGCTTGGCAAGC
>DATFQP010000085.1:0-11189 GCA_035264145.1 Propionibacteriaceae bacterium | reverse complement strand
CCAGCGATAGCTCTCGTGATCCGACTCGAACCAGCCGACAAGGTTCTGCCGTCCCGGCTCGTCGCCTTCAAAGATCGTTCGCCCGCGAAGCTCGACGAGGATGGACGCGCCATTTTGGGTGGTGATCAGGCCGCGCAGGTTCGGCAGCATGCGACCGTCCGTGCGCCGCCGTGGGTAGTTGGACCAGACAACGGTGCCCTCAATCCGCCCGGTGGCGGTTCCACGGCCTTCGCCGTATCCGATTCCCTCTTCGCTCCCGTACGCGCTAAGGATCGTGTATCCGGGTGCCTTGACGCGGACATCCTCGTCGTAGCTCCAATGGAAAACTGAGAGGGGTTCGAGACGCACGTCAGGACGATATCCCGCGACTCTTTGTGGACTAGCCCACCGGCAGCGGCGTGTCACGCAGGTCCGCTATCCGACGCCCGGTAGCCGGTCGGCCTGCGATTCAGGTCGGGCACCTGTCGTGAGTTCTCCGCCCGGCGCGGAGCGTGTGTCTGGTGATCCAGGCACGTCGATCGCGTCAGTGGTGCGGATGCGCCGTCCGTAGCATGGGGATGTGTCCGCCGCTGCGACTCGGGCCTATCTCTTCTCCGACGTCGAGGGGAGCACTCGGCTCTGGGAGCGCCACCCGGAGGCGATGCAGGATGCGCTGGCCCGCCACGACGCCATCCTGCGTGCTGCGGTCGAGGGCTGCGGCGGCACGGTGGTGAAGACGACTGGCGACGGGCTCATGGCCGTGTTCGGCTCGGCGCCGGACGCGATCACCGCGAGCCTTGCGGCGCAGGAGGGGCTGCGCGACGAGCTTTGGGGCGTGACCGGACCGCTGCGCGTGCGGATGGGGACGCACGTCGGTGAGGCGCAGACCCGCGGGGGCGACTACTACGGCACTGCCGTCAACCGCGCCGCCCGGGTGATGGCCGCGGCGCACGGGGGGCAGGTCCTGCTGTCGGCGCCGATCGCCGAGCTCGTGGCGGGGTCGCTGCCCGACGATGTGCACCTGCGCGACCTCGGCACGCACCGCCTGAAGGACCTCGCCGGCCCCGAGCACCTCTTCCAGCTGGTGCGGCCGGGCCTGCCGGACACGTTCCCGCCGCTGGCGACCCTCGACGTGCGGCCGAACAACCTGCCGACGCAGACCTCGGCGTTCCTTGGGCGTGAGGCGCTGCTCGACGATCTACGCGCGCAGCTCGACGCGGCGTACGCGCGGTTGGTGACGCTCACTGGTCCGGGTGGGACGGGCAAGACGCGGCTCGCGCTTCAGGCGGCGGCGGAGCAGGTCGACCGCTTCGAGGACGGCGTGTTCTTTGTTGACCTGAGCGCTGAGCGCGAGGCCGACGGCGCCTACGCCGCCATCGTCCGCACCGTGGCGATCACCGGTTCGGGCGACGACCCTCCACTGCAGGTGCTCAAGCGCGGCTTGCGGGAGCGGCAGTTGCTGCTCGTGCTCGACAACTTTGAGCAAGTGGCCGACGCCGCGACCGGTTTGGTCGAGCTGCTCGCGCACTGCCCGGGTGTCTCCGCGCTGGTGACTAGCCGTGCGGCGTTGCGCGTGCGCGGCGAGCGGCTGTTCCCGGTGCCGCCGCTCACGCTCCCCGCCGGCGACGGCACAGTCTCGCTGGAAGACGCGCTCGCATCGGAGTCGGTTCAGTTGTTCGTCGAGCGCGCGATCTCGTTGCGGCCCGACTTCCGGCTCACCAACGAGAACGCTGTCGACGTCGCCGCCACCTGCCGCCGGCTCGACGGGTTGCCGCTCGCGATCGAGCTCGCCGCCGCGCGCATCACGCTGTTCGCGGTCGACGAGCTGCGGTCGCGGCTCGACGAACGGCTCGACGTGCTGCAGGGCGGCGGGCGCGACCTCCCGGCGCGGCAGCGCACGCTACGAAGCACGATCGAGTGGAGCACCGAGCTCCTCACCCCGGCCCAGCGTCGGGTGCTCCAGCTGTTCTCGGTGTTCGTCGGCGCGCGACTGACTGACGTCGAGGGCACCGCCCGGCGACTCGCTGACAACATCGACGTGCTCGAGGGCATTGGCACGCTTGTGGATAACAGCCTCGTCCGCAACATCCCCGACGAGCAGGGACATCAGCGCCTGGCGATGCTGGAGACGATCCGGTCGTACGCGGCCGAGCAGCTCGAGGCCGAGCCGGACTTCGCCGACGCCGTCCGCCGCGCCCACGCCGAGCACTACACCGAGCTCGCGGTCGCGTTGCGTGAACAGCTCGCCCGCACGGACCGCGAGCAGGTGCTCGCCGCGCTCGAGGTCGAGCTCGGCAACCTGCGCGCGGCGTGGTCTCACTTGGTACAGCAGGGCGACGTCGTCCGGCTCAACGACCTGCTCGAACCGCTGTGGGGCTACTACGACGCGCGCGGCGCCTACGGCGCGGCGATGGAACTCGGCGACGACCTGCTGAAGGTGCTAGCCAGCCAGCCCGAGACGCCGCGACGCAGGCGCGACGAGATCGCGCTCGAGATGAGCTTGGCACGCGCCCTCATCGCCGTGCGCGGCTACGACGCGGAGGTCGAGCGCAGCATCCGCGCAGCGGTGGAGCGTTCACGCGAGGAGGACGACGCCCCCGAGCGGTTTCCAGTGCTGCGCAGCCTCGCCACTCTGCACGTCATGCGCTCTGACTTCGAGAGCGCGCTCGAGATCGGCCGCGAGCTGCTCGCGATCGCCGAGCAGCAGCGCGACCCTATGCTGCTGTCTGAAGCGCATCTCGTCTACGGGATGAACACCGTTTTCATCGGCGACGTCGACGAGGGGTTGCGCCACCTCGACACGGCCATCGAGTACTTCGACGCCGGAGCGGCGGGCCTGGTGAAGTTCCGCATCGGGCCGAGCCCCGGCGTCGTGGCTAACGTGGTGTCAGGCCTTTTGCTGTGGGGGGAGGGCTTCCCGGACCGTGCGGTGGCAAGGCTGGAGCGTGGCCTGACCGTCGCGGAAGAGATTGGGCACCCGTACTCGCGCGCCTGGGCGATCTGGCACGCTGCCCTCCTGGACCTCTGGAGGTTCGATCTCTCGGCGATGGCTACGCGTGCCGAGACACTCCACGCTGTCGCCACCGCCCATGACTACCCCATCTGGCGGGCGCTTGCGGTGGTGCTGCGCGGGACCAAGATGATTGCCGACGGTGAGGTAGAGGACGGGCTTGCCGAGGCCGACCGCGGCTTCGACCTTTACGACGACCAGACGACGCCGCCGGTCTTCTGGCCGGCGCTGCTCCAGGTGCGGGCCACCGGTCGGATGCTGGCGGGGCGGATCGACCAGGCGTTGGTGCTCCTCGCCAAGTCGGAGGCCCTCATTCCCACGACCGACCCAACGGCAGGGGAGCTGGCAATCATGCGCGGCGATCTGCACATGGCGATGGCCCCACCCGATGTCGCCACGGCTGAAGTGAGCTACCAGAGCGCCTTCGACGTCGCCCACGAACGCGGCCTGCGCATGGCCGAGCTGCAAGCGGCGACGCGGCTGGCGACCCTGCACCGCGGCACGCCCCGCGAGCAAGCATCACTGCAGCAGCTGCGCGATGTCTACAACTCGTTCACCGAGGGCCACGCCACCGTGCAGCTCATCGCAGCCCGCACCGTCCTCGACGCACCGTCGGCGTGATCCTCAGCTGCGGTGCGGCACGTACGGGTCGGACGAGGACGGTGGGCCAGGATCGATACGAACCTTCGTCCTCACTTTCTCAGGGGCGCGCTCTCCCCACCGACTACTGGCCGTTCCACTAGACCTTCCGCAGCTGAGACATCTCGATGTGGCGAGCCGGAGTACTGGCTGACCGTACTCCAACGAGGACCGTCGGCGCGGCCGGCCGGCGGGGGTGGGCTCATACCCCAAATGGTCCGCGAGATGTGCGAATGGCCGCTCGGGTTCTGTGGGTCCGCCGGCGGCAGTGATCACCAGCGCATAGATACTTACCAGTGCCAGATACAAGATGCTCGCCTTGTCCCATAGGGCAGGCCAAAAAAAGTAAAGCAACGCCACGGCCGGCAGGTGCAGCACCCACCACCACTTCTCTAGTCGAAAGCGAAGGGCACGATCAGTCTTAAGGCGCTTGAGAAGCTGCAACAATTTGCTCGATTATCCATGTGCATTATCTCACCGGTGCTAAGGTCGCGTCTATGGCAACTAGAACGTTAGTGGTCCTTGAAGACGACATTGACGGCTCACAGGCCACGGTGACCGTCCATTTCGCACTGGATGGCACTGAGTACACCATCGACCTAAGCGGCGGTAACGCTGAGAAGCTCCGTGGCGACATGGAGAAGTGGATCAAGGCCGCTAAGAAGGTCGGCGTCCGGCGTAGTCGTAAGACCAAGAGTTCCACTGGCGTCGACCTGAAAGCGGTCAGAGCGTGGGCTGCGTCGAACAAGATTGAGCTGTCGAGCCGTGGCCGCGTGCCCAGGTCGGTGATTGAGCAGTACCACGCCGCTGGGAACTAGATCGTTCCGCCACCCGCAAACGACAGGGCCGCCGCAGTCTTGGCGCTCTTCTACTCCTCGTGACTGTATGCCCTTGCGCCGGCGATCAATGTCCAAGTCGGTGTATTCGTCGTAAACCTTCATATACTGGCATTTTACGACAATCGGCTTTCACCGACCATTAAGCTAGACATGGCTGTTATTGTTCCGAGGCGGCTTTAGCCCTGGTCTCCGAATAGAGCGGGTTGTTCTCGAGGCTCCACTGCAGCTCCAGGGCGGCCAGAGTACGCACGAGGGCCTGGAGCCGCTCGTAACCCGTAAACTCGCTACCGCCGAATTCATCTACACGATTCGCGAATGACTCCTCGCAGTGGAGGTCGCCGAATTGCTGCAGCCGCTCGATCCACATACCCCACGCCTCGTAGGGGTCCGTATCTAGGGGGTAATGCTGATCGACGGTTCGGCGCGCAGCCTCGTGGATGGTGATCCGCTCCTTCTGTTCGTCGCAGCTCGCTATGAGCTTGACGGCGCTTTCTTCCATCGCACCCATATGCATGATGGCGTTACCCGTGTCGCTCATGATCGGAACGTCCCCTCAATCGATCAACACGTGATCGTAGCGAGCAGCCGGTGCAGCAGCTCCAACCAAAGCTACTCCGGCGACCTGGCCAGATGACCGGGTACTAGCAGTCCTCTCAGTAGTAGTCCCGATGGCGATCGGTTGCGACAGGCGTCACGTCCTGACAGTGCCGCAGAAAAAGATGCGGATGGGTTTTGGTAGTCGAGAGAGAATTGTTCGTTGACAGATTAGTTTTTATGTGACTGGGCAGACCTGAGCGTTCGGGTCGTCCAATGAACATTTTGTGTGCGCTCGCAAGGGGGCCCCTTGAGGCTAAGCTTGGCAATGTTCGGGCCACGACCTCGTTTGTGTGGACGGAATCCCGAGCTCCTAGCTTCTGCTTCAAGGGCTCGCGGACCGGGTCGCTGCATATCACGATTCGAGGAACGCTCGCCTCATTCAGTGGAGAGCTCCGGCGTCAGTGTAATCAAGCACCGGCGTGGAAAGCTGGGACCAAAGGTGGAACCCGCGCTGCTTGCCGTGGTCGGCGTCGTCATTGCGTTATCACGCGCAAAGCCGGCGATGAACGAGAACTGCGCCCGGTAGACGTCGCCGAATATCCCATCCTCGATCAACGATTTGAGGTACTGGTAATGCGGCTGCCAACGCCACGTGAAGAGCACCATATGTTTGGCACCGCGCCGCTGCGCCGCCTCCAGCATGCGCCGCGCGTCGGCAGCATTGTTAGCAAGCGGCTTTTCGCAGAGAACGTGCAAGCCGTGATCGACTGCCGCGAGCGTCATAGAAGGGTGCTGGTCGTCCGGCGTCGCCACGACGACCGCGTCGATGCCACCATTGGCGATGAGTTGGGCAGCCGAATGAGACCGATCCAGGCGCTCTACTCCGCTGGCGGCGACGCGGACTCCGTACGTGAACTTTCGGTCACTGCGACTGGCCGGTGCTCGGACTTCGACTCGAAGAGACTGGCGGAAGCACTAACCATCCTCCAGGGGCCGGTGGACATGGTGTGCGAAATGGGGACCTCCGAAGGCTAACCGCATGTGAAAAAGAATCGGTCAGCCTCAAGCACACTGCCTTGCGAAGGCGGCCAACCTCCGACTCCGCCGGGAAACCCACGCCGAGGCAAAGGACGAACCACGACCGAGTCACCAACGAGGGGTTTCCGCTAGCCGTTCGTCAAGCGCCTCATCCGGTAAGCCGTTTTTGCATCTGACCAAGTCAAGTGTCCGCAAGCCGGCGGTCGGCTTCCGGGCCAGCGGCGGAAATCTGAGCGGTCGGTCCCCTCGCTATAAGTGGCTCGGTGTCGATGATTGACGGGATGTAGCTGGCCGGCTGGAGGGCCACCACGGCGAGTAGGGGCGTCCTTCACGGTGGGATATGCTGGCGCTTTGCTCAGGTGGGGTTGAGCACGTCGGCGGCCACCGACTGGTGAATAGCGGCCAGCCGGTCAACTTGTCCCTTCGCCCGCTGAATGAGCACCTCGACGCCGATGGAGTCGCTCCAGTTGTCTTGCTGCGCGCCGGCGAGCGCCCGCCACCCTGCCGCCTTCGCATGCACGGCGTCGTGCAGACCCTCAATCTCGATCAGGTCGCTCAACGGTGCCCGGCGGAGCAGGCGGCCGTTGGGCTTGAGCCGACCGACCCGCTCGGCGAGCCGAAGCGCCGAACCCAGCAGCAGGTTCGGACGAACCCCCGCGCGCCGCATCAACTCCCGGAGCGAGTTCAAGTCCTCCTCCACCTCGGTCACAAGCTGGCGCAGCTCATCGGCATAAGGCTTGTGGCGCTGGTTGGCAGCCGTACGGCGGAACAGGTCGCACCCTGCTCGGGCCGCGGCTTCATGGTTGCGTAGATAGATGGTTAGCGGACTGGGCACGCTCGGACCATACCCACATCTGTCCAGCAGTGGCAGTTCCGTCCCCATGGCGCCGACACAGTGCTCGAGCGCCGACCACGACGCCAGACTTCTGGTCGCCGAGGCCACCATATCGGGCACACGGTTCTGTGACCTTCCTCGACGTCCGGGAACAGACCGACCAGAACACCCCACGCGAATCGCCGTCGGGCTGTACTTCCAGCGGCAAGCCGCCTGGCGAAATCCCAGTCGTGGCCGCCCAGGTGGTGCTAGAAATCACCGGCTACCCGGATCGCGGAAAGATGCGGGTCCACGCCGGCCGGAAAGAAGAGTCGGAACTCAAGCGCCCCCTTATCGACACCCCTCAGTCTCATCACCCTCGAACTGTCAGCCGCCGCAGCGCTCGTCCATGAAGACCATCGCCCACCTTGGCCGAGAAGGAAGAGATCATCGACGAAACGCACGCCGTCGTGGGCGATCAGGTCACCATTTTCCTACGCATGATCGGGCTGCGTAACAGGGGGATAGCGGCTTGATCGCACCAAACCGGCATGGTCACGGCAGCCGGTTCCAGCTACGCCTAGGCCTGGCTATGGGCGAAAGGTACAGTGCGTGGCCGCAAATGCTGGCTGGCCTCGCCTGTGATCAGACCGGGCTGGAACCGCGGATAAGCGCGAGGCCGGCGATGACGACGACGCCGACGAGGCCAGCGAGATAGCCAAGGGGTCCAGTCTCGAGCTGTCCCGGGTGGACGGCAGCCGCGAGCAGTCCTCCGACACCGTACGCGACGAGGGACAGGAGCGGCACTCTTGCCTCGGAGAGCGTGGGCCGTAGGCCCGGCCAGCCGGCCAGCACCGCGAAAAACGCCAGCCAGGCAGCCAGGAAGCGGGCACCTAGAGGCGCCACCTCGAAGGGGACTGGACCGTCGGTGGTGACCCAGAACAAGACGGCAAGACCGACGAACGCGATGGCCAATACGACTAGGACGGTGCGTGCAGCGCGGTTGAGGCGAGGGTCGTTCGGCGGTGGTTGAGCATGCCTGCCCGACCACAACAACAGCGCAAAGGTGATCGGGGAGGCGATGAACAGCACGACCCAGGCCATCGCCATCAGGCGGCTGAAGTCGAAGATGTCGCGATGCAGGTATGTGGCAACAAGGGTCGGCACGGTGAAGGCGAGGACCGCGGCGGCGAGACCGCGGACCTCCACAGCTGGCCGGGTTCCGGCGTACCCGAAGATCGGGGCGGAGACGACGTAAAAACCTCCGACAAGCGCCGCGAGTCCCGGCGGCCCCAGGGGCCAGGCGAAGTAGGTGCCGGTGGAGGTCGGGGCGACCAGCATGATTGCCCCGACGATTCCGGCTGCGGTCGCGACGACGACGGCCGCCGTCATCAACAGTCGGTGGCCACGTATTGCAGTCCGCGCTTCTTCCACGATGATCTCCGTCTCACCTGACTGGACGGGCAGCGGGCGCCAGTGGGTCCGTGATGAATCCGTCCCCCTGTTCGTTCACAACCCTGAACGGCTCGGCGGTCTCACCCCAGGAACTCCCCGCCACGTCTGACCTGAGCTACTGATCCGCCATTCTCCTACCTCCGAGCCCGATGTCAGCCTCAGCACGGTCCATCGAGCCGGGCTCCCCTATTCTGCCCAAGGACTCTCCTCGTGCAGCACCCGACCGGCGTCCCGCTGAGCGGTCGGCTTACGGGCTGGGGTTTAACCGATGGTCGGCCCCACAAACCATTCGAATACATGCTTCAGGCGTGACTTCTAGCGCCTCGAGGGTCCGCTAGCCGCAGAGGCGGCCAAGCAGCTTTCCGCTTTCCCGGGAGAACCTGACCCTGCGGCGCCGCCTCGCCACCTACGAGGGCTGATGACTCACAGCGACTCGACGAGCCCCAGCGCGGACGCAATGCGGTAACAGACCGGCTTCCCCAGAGACCTTCTGAGAGAGGAGGTCATGTGACGTCGTCGCCCGTGCCTGGCGGCCGACCGGAAGCCTCGCCGCCGAGAGCCGACCGCCCTTCTCCTGCGCCGATGAGTCCTGAGCCCGACGGCGGTCTACCCTCGTGAGCCGACCGAATCGGACGGAGGAGGGGGACACCATGGGTACAGTGGTTGCACAGGCGTCGATGTCGTTGGACGGCTACATCGCAAAGGCGGACAACAGCATCGGACGGCTGTTCGACTGGTACGAGGCCGGTGAGGTGGAGTTGAAAACCGCCACGTCCGGCATGACCTTCCACCTCACGCCGGCCAGCGCCACCTACTGGCGGAAATGGGTCTCGGATCTCGGCGCGATCGTCTGTGGCCGGACGCTCTTCGACTTCGTCGACGGCTGGGGCGGGCGCCACACGATGGACGCGCCGGTCGTCGTGGTCACCCACCGCGTGCCGACGGAGTGGGTGCGGACCCACCCGGACGCGCCCTTCGAGTTCGTGACCGACGGCGTGGCGGCGGCCCTCGCCCGCGCCCAGGAGATCGCAGGCGGCAGGACCGTCGCGGTTACCGCCGGGACCATCGCCGCCCAGTGCCTGCAGCTAGGGCTGCTCGACGTCGTGGCGATCGACCTGGTGCCGGTCGTCATGGGCGGCGGGCGTCCTTTCTTCCCCGGCCTGCCGATCGAGGACGTCCCGCTGGGCGACCCAGAGGTGTGCGTACAGAGCGCCCGGGTGACCCACCTGCGGATGCCCGTCCTCCGGCCCGACCCGAGCTGACGCTCAGCCCGGCGGCCCCAGCTCGGGCGACAGGCCGGTCGACCGCCTGTCCTGGTCCCGCTCAGGGTTCTTCCTATGGTAGGCCACAATCACCGCGCGGCACGGCCGCTCGCGCTTGTCGGCCTTCGAGCTGCGACATCGCGGCCCTTGACGGCCCGGACCGACGACGGGGCTGCTGCGGGCGGAGTTATGCCGACCGCCGCTCGAGGCCGGCGAGGTCGCGCTCGGCGTACTCGCGGTGCAGCCACTCCTCGTTTACCACCGCGCCGAGGCAGCGACGCACCGGGAAGGACTTGGACTCGGGGTACCCCGGCTCAAGCACCGGCTGGGTCATCTTTTCGAGCCGCTCGTCGGTGAGCTCGTGGAGCACTCGCGCTACTGCGGCCATCCGGTCGGTGCGGACGGCGAGGATCTCGTCGAGGGAGGGTCGGGCGTCCGGGTCGTGCGGTACTGCTGGGGTGTCGGCCGGCATCTCGCTGTGGGCCAGACCGAGCGGGTGGTAGGGCGCCGGGTCGCCCAGGATTGCCCGCAGCACCCAGGCATCGGTGGCGAAGACGAGGTGCCGCAGGGTCTCGATGAAGGACCATTCGTCGTCGACGCGTTCGTGCAGCAGGTCCTCGGGGAGCGCCCGGGCGCGCTGAACGGCCGCGTCCCACCGGCGCATGACGACGTCCCACGCCCGGCGGAACCCGTCGGCGTCGGTGGGCCTCACGAGCATGCGGTCGGGGTCGCGACGGTCTAGTTCTGCCTCGATCAGCGGGCCGACGTCGACGCCGTTGATCGTTACATCGTCGATGTAGCCGTCGATCTCTACCCGCTGGAGCCAGGCGCCTCGGATCACGGTGTCCTGGAAATAGACGTTGTGGAAGCGCGACTGGCTAAAGTCGACCTCCTCGAAGCGGCTGTGGCTCAAGTCCGCGCGCAGGTAGTCCGTCACGGGCGTCACCCTGCCACCGCCCGCCGACAGTAAGGGAGGCGCAGCGGCGGTTCCTGCGAGCGTGGTGCCGAAGTAGCCTCAGCACGCCGGCGGAGACCCTGGGCATGGGCACGCTCCTGACCGCTCACCCGACACTCGTCGACCACTCCTGGCCGAAGCAGTCCCGCTGCACGATGCGTGATCGGGCGTCGACGGGTGGCCTCCCTTGGGTCGACGACGTCGGAGTCGACGGAGGACTTCCCGCGGGACCGACGCGTCCGCGTACGCCATGAGCAGTCCATAGGACCCGCCGGGACGCGCATCGAAGTGCTCGTACCGGCCGGTCATCCGTCGGGCGGTAGCCACACGGCAGGCGCGTGGGAGAATTTCGCCGCTTCCGTTGAACGCTGAGCGCAGGCTTCCTCGCAGCACGATGCTCGTCGCTACGGCGACCATCGGAGTGGTAGCGACGGATGGTCAGATCTACAGTCCCCAACTGCAAGCAGGCGACTACACCGGCCCGCACAGGGTTCCCCTACGGAGCTGGGTGACGGCGACGAGCTGAGCCTCGCTCCTGCGCCCAATGGTGATGGAACGGGCCTCTCTTTCTTGCCGCCGATGTCGCGTCAGGTTCGCTGGGACGGTTTACTGCTCGGGAGGTGAGCGAAGGGACGCTGAGGCTCGGGCGGTGCCGGTCTCA
>DATFQP010000084.1:0-8622 GCA_035264145.1 Propionibacteriaceae bacterium | reverse complement strand
GGACGCTTCGGGCAGCATTGTCTGGCAGCTCGTCAACGAGATCGGGGAAGCTCGACGACTGGCTGACGTCATTCGCACGCTGGCTGCTTGAGCGCTGAGGAGGGAAGCATGTCGCTGGAGGGAGACTACGAGCCAAGTCCGCTGCCGTGGGTTCGAGAACAGGTTGAGCGCTACGAAGCCACGGACGGGCGAGAGGCAAATACGCTGCGTGGCACCGGGCTGCCGGTGGTGATCTTCACGACCCGGGGCCGGAAGAGCGGCAAGATCAGGAAGATTGCGCTGATGCGGGTGGAGCACGACGGCGCGTACGCCATGGTGGCCTCGCAGGGCGGCGCTCCTGAGCATCCGAACTGGTATTACAACCTCAAGGCGGATCCCGATGCCTTGATGGTCCAGGACGGTGCCGATCGGTTCGACGTCCACGCACGCGAGCTCCAGGGCGAGGAACGGGAGATCTGGTGGCAGCGCGCCGTCGCCGCATATCCGCCATACGCGGAGTATCAGACGCGCACCGAGCGGACGATCCCTGTGCTGCTGGCCGAACGCCGAGCCTGACTCGCCACAGGGCACAATGGCTGCCATGATCCCCGTTCTGGAGTTCGGACGCACAGGACACCACAGCACCCGCACCATCTTCGGAGCCGCGGCCCTCAGTAACGTCAGTCAGGCCGAAGCGGATGACACGATGGAGTTGATCCGCCGGCACGGCATCAATCACATCGACACGGCCGCCAGTTATGGTGACGCAGAGCTCAGGATCGGGCCCTGGATGGAGACGTACCGGTCCGACTTCTTTCTGGCGACCAAGACCGGCGAACGGAAGCGTGAAGAGGCATACGCGGAGATCTCCCGGTCCCTCCAACGGCTTCGCACCGATTACGTTGACCTGATTCAGCTGCACAACCTCGTCGACGAGTCCGAGTGGCAGACAGCATTCGCTCCCGGCGGCGTCCTCGAGGCTGTCGTCCGTGCGAAGGATGAGGGCCTGGTCCGCTTCATCGGTGTCACGGGCCACGGCGTCACTGTCGCGGCTCAACATCTTCGAGCGCTGGGCGAATACCCCTTCGACTCGGTCCTGCTGCCGTACAACTATCCGATGTCAGGAAACGCCGCCTACATGGAGGATTTCAAGGCCCTTGTCGAGGTCTGTGAGCAGGGCCGCGTGGCTGTCCAGACGATCAAGGCCATCACTCGAGCACCGTGGGGCGAGCAGCAACAGACCGCCAGCACGTGGTACGAGCCACTGACCGACCAGGCGGCCATCGATACTGCGGTCAGCTGGGTCCTTGGTCGCGACGGTCTTTTCTTGAACACCGTCGGCGACATCCGCATCCTGCCCAAGGTGCTCGATGCGGCGGAGCGCTTCACTGAGCGTCCGTCCGACGAGGCGATGGAAGAGTTGGACAGGGCCTTTGGTTTCGAGCCGCTCTTCGTCTAAGGCTCCCCGCCTGGTGTCAACGAAGCCTGATGCTCACCCGAACAAAAGGCGTGCAGAGTCTAGTGTCCAGAGCTTTGCGCCGGTAGGCCCGCGGACCTGGCAGCTGATGATCTAGATGTCGTCAGCGCTCGATGAATATGACGAAGGTTTTCGACGTCGTGCCGGTGTCGGGGTCCAGCACGCGAAGCGGATAACGACCTGGCTGTCCGAGCTCAACGTAGGCGGTGAACTGGCCGGACTGATCAGTCTTCGTGGGTATCGGAAAGGCCAGCCATTCGCCTTCGTCCCAGCGCTGCACCCGCAGGTAGGTGTCTGCTCCACTGGGGTACTTACCTTCAATTCGAACGGTTTCGAAGGGCCTGGCGGAAGCGTCTAAACCCTTCACCTGAATGATCGACTCGTCCTTCTCGGTTTCGGTCGATCCAGTTGACGCCTCACTGGTCGGCTTGCTAGGCATTGTTGAGGACCCGGTGCCCGTAGCGACCGGCTGTGCTGTCACCTTGCCCCCATCTCTGCCTGAGAAAAACAACGCGCCCGCAAACAGCGCCGACAAGGCGACGGCCGTTAAGCCCACAGATAACAAGCGTTTCTTGCCGGCAGGATTTCTCCTGCGCGCCGGTCCAACCTCTTGGCGCTGCCGCGGAGGAAGAGGATCCGCGGCGGCGCCCACTACCGAGCGGACAGACGGTTCCTCTAGTGAGTCAGACTCGTCTGGGTCAGGAGCTGCTAGGTCGACCTTCTCGGTGGGGGCAGCTATCGGCTCGAGCTTCTGCTCGTCGCTTTTCTCGGTGTCGGCTGCTCTGTGGCGCTCGCCGCTGACTGCCGCAAGCACTGGGGGCGTCTCCACTGTGGCTGCATCCTCAGGACCGTCAGGTGCTAGGTCGACCTTCTCGGTGTGGGCGGCTATAGGTTCTAGCTTCTGCTCGTCACTCTCCTCGGTATCGGCAGCTGAGCCGCGCCCACCGCCTCCGGCCGCAAGGACAAGAGGCGTCTCTACCGTGTCTGCAGCCTCAGAGCGGTCAGGTGCTGGGTCTACCTTCTCCGCGTCGGCGGCCGCAGTGTCGGCAGCTCGTTCGTCGGTTTTCTCGTGTATGGATGGCGGCTGCGTGCGGGTTTTGATCCGTTGGATGCGCTGTGTGGGCGTCTCGTCATTCTCTGCATCTGCCGAGTCGGCAGGTCGTGGGTCCGGTGGCTGCTGTGTGGGGGTTTTGATCCGTCGGATGCGCTGCGTGGGTGTCTCGTCGATCTCCGCATCTGCAGAGTCGGCGGGTCGCTCGTCGGTTTTCTCGTGTGCGGATTGCTGCTGTGTGGGGGTCTTGGTCCGACGAATGCGCTGCGTGGGCGTCTCGTCGATCTCCGCAGCAGAGGGGTTCGCAATTCCTCCGTCGGTGTTCTCTTGTGCGGATGGGAGCTGTGTCGGCATCACGACGCGGGGGGTCCGCCGTGTCGGTATCTCCTCCTCTGGCAGGTCGGGCTGTTGGAGTGTCCCTCCCTGCGGGGGATCCGGCTGCTCGGGCGGCTTAGACATCGATTGCTCCTGGCTGAATTTCGGCACAGTTTCGCATGAGGACAGACGCATCTAGCCCAATGAGTGTCACAGGTCGAAACATGTGCGAACGGCGGGCACTTCGCACTGCGCCGCTCACGGAGGCCGACGATCGCCGGACATGACAAGTGGGACGTCCTGAAGTCTCCAGTTCCGTTCGCCATCTGGCGGCGCTGGTCGTTCCCGAGCTCGATCGAGCCTGACAAATGGAGAACCTCGGTCTCAGTTCGCGGATCAAACGCGGAGGTACGTGATGCGGGCGTTACCACCCGGACCAGCCGCGAACTGAATCAGGTCTAGTGCTGTTCCGCTATTGTGTCCGATCCGGAGAGCCGTTGCCTCAAGTTTTCGGCTAGCATGATCGTTGCGGCAGGGTGGTCTATTTGCAGAGTGGCATGATCAACTTGATACCGCTCCCGGAGTAGTAGAGCGATGGTTTCCCGTCGCTCATGACAGTCGTGAGTGTCATCGACCAGGATGTGCGCGGAGAGGGCCGGGAAGCCCGTGGTCACCTCCCAAACATGAAGATCATGTACGTCCAGCACGCCCGGTACGTTGTGCAGATCACTGTCGATGACTGCCACATTCATGCCACGCGGAGCGGCCTCAAGGAAGATCCGCCAGGAGTCCCGGATAAGCCGCCAGCCAGACTTGATCATCAACCCGGCCACTATGAGGGCGGCCACGGCGTCGGCCTGGGCCCAGCCCGCGACTAACACGACCAGACCGGCGACCGCTGTGGCAATGAAAGCGAAGAGATCGGTGAGGATGTGTTGAAACGCGCCCTCGACATTGAGCGATGTCCGGTCGGCTCTCGCAACCAGCCAAGACGCTCCAACGTTAACCACGATGCCGGCGAGGGCTGTCCCGAGGACTAGGCCGCCATCCACGTCCGGGGGATGCAGCAGCCGCTGAACGGCTTCGTAAATGAACCAAGCTGCGAGCAAGCACAGGGTGATGCCATTAGCTTGAGCCGACAGAATTTCGACGCGCTTCAGACCATAAGTGAGGTTCCCTTCGGCCGGCCGCGCGGCGAGTCGCGTGGCGATCAGGGCGAGAGCAATGGCGGCCGCGTCAGTCACCATGTGCCCGGCGTCGGAGATGAGAGCAAGCGAGGAGGCGATAATGCCGATCACAACCTCGACTGCCATGAACACCAAGATCAGCGCTAGGGCAGCGGTGAGGTAGCGGGCATTCCGAGTCTTCGACGACCGTGCACGCCCGCCTGCATCGCGGATATGCCCGGTCATGTTCCCGCTCCGGAAGCTAGCGAGTGCTCGTGCATGTCTTCATCGTCCTCGGGCGCCTCGCCGCTGTCACCCCATGTGTCGCCGTGCCACACCTCGACGTTTCCTTGACCGCGACGGCAGCGATAACGAGGCCGCTGGTCGGCCCATCCCCCAACCTGGAACTGGATTGGCGAGAAGTCCGTCCAATAGCACGCCGGACAGCTAGGCAGACAGCAGCGTTCGAAACTGCCACGAGATCACAAAGCCGCTGGTCACCTCGACCAGCGAAATCCATCCCGAATCCCAGAAGCGCGATCGAGCTAGCGATCACCCTACGCTGACCGCCACGACCGCTCTACCAGCCTGTGGCTAACCTGCACCGGCAGGCTGTGGCTAACCTGCACCGGCGGCTGTGGCTAACCTGCGGCTAACAATTGGGCTCGTCGTCCTAGGCGACGTCGTTGGTCGGGTGCAAGCGCGACCTGCGGGAGAACTTGCCGGCGTCGTCACCCACCTGCCCTCATTTGCTTTACGCACTAAACGGAAGGGTATAGAGGTAGTGTGAGCAGTGGACATCAGCAGCCTCGGTCGGCGAGCTGACGGAGTTAATGTATGGAGCCCGGCTGTCCGGCTTGGCTAACCCACGATCAAGGAGTCCAGGATGCGAGTCAAGAAGCGCCTCAAGAAGCGCGTCAAGAAAGGCATCAAAAGCGTCAAATCCGCGTCGCCCGAGGCTTACCTCGCGGGCGCGGGCGGGCTGGTGGGAAGCGCCGCAGTGGTGGTTCTCACTGCCACCAAGAGTGGCCGAGAGCTCCTCGTTCGTACCGCCCAGCTAGCCCGCGGCTCGGAAGCGGACGAATCTGAGGAATCCGAATCTGAGGAATCCGACGTGCAGGACGAAGCACCCAGTGAGCCGGCTGGCGAGGCCGAAGTTAAGGAGAAGCCAGAAGCGGACACGAACGGTGAAACGAGTCCGAGGCCACAGAAACCTGAAGCCGCGCATTCAGCAAACGCGCGTTCCGCCGGCCCGGCCCGCCCGCGGTCCCAAGGGTGACCCGAAGGGGATTGGCTAAGTCTCGCTAGTGAAGGCCAACCTCACTAGGGCTGACGGAGGCCGGTAATGAGCATCTGCCGAAGGAGAAAGTCAAGCCTCAGCCGAAGGCACGATGATGGGGTGGGAACGACAGACTCGAACCTGTGAGCTCTTCTTGTAAGTCCGAGTCTCTGCGTGTCAGTTCGAGCGGCCATTGATTTGCTGCGCTAGTCAAAGGCACATTTGGCAGCGTCATCATGTCCTCTGGTGCGTCCTGTGCGGCCAGTAATGTGAGACGCGATCTGAAACGCCCAACGCTCAATCCTGCTTTCGACCGAAGCCATGCGGGGCTGAGGGCATGAATCGAGAGAGAGCGGTCACCGAGTAATCCACGCGTCTGCGCCCAGCCCGATCCGGTCTGATCAAGCGATAAACCTCATGCGGCCAGCAAGGGCAGCGTCGAGCGCGTGCGCCAAGAATCAAAGAGCAGGTGAACCCCGTTGCTGGAGAATTCTGGTAAGCGTCGGCAACCAGCTCGCAGTACTCCCAGAACTTGACCCTTAGCCAGTTATCTGCAGTCCTGAAGAGTGCGATCGAGATCGCCCCCGGTCGGGCAAAGACTGGGAAATACGACTTTGCTGTGCCGAAGAAGGGCATGAGCAAAGTCGTGGTCTCACCGGACTTCGAGCATGACTCCGTGATCTTCGCCGGAGCGGTCAAGTAAGACGAAGAGGATCTCCGTTTAGACGCACGAAATCCCGAGTGTTTTCCACGCTCGGGCCTCGCTCGTGCACCGGGAGACCGGAAGTCTCCTTTAGCGCGGTTGCGGGATGGTGTGCGCCCCCACCCAACGCGATTCCACCGCCTGCTGTGTGTTGAGCCAATGGCTCGGGCCGTGCCTGACGTGGCCACTGTTCCGGAGTCAAGTGCCAACGACCACCCGTGTTTGATGCCCGCGGTCGGTCGGGCAGTTCCTTAGTCGGCGCCGCCTGTGAGGACCGGTTGGGCGGGCCGGTGGGCGAAGGTCCTGCGGTAGTCGGTGGGGGCCACGCCGACCACAACGTGGAAGTGGTGGCGCAGCAGGGCGGCGGCGCCAAAGCCGCACCTGGCGGCGATCTCGTCGACGCTTAGCGCCGTTTGTTCCAATAGGCGCTGGGCGTAGAGCACCCGTTGGAGGGTCAGCCATCGGTGCGGAGTGGTTCCGGTTTCGGCGACGAACCGCCGCGCGAAGGTGCGCTCGGAAAGCATTGCCTGTTTGGCCAGGCTGGTCACGGTGTGGTCGGTGGCCAGATTTTCCAGCATCCAGGTAAGCACGGGTTCCAGGCTGTCGCCGGTGGACTTCGGTATCGGCAACTCAACGAATTGACGCTGCCCGCCGTCGCGTTGCGGCGGGACGACCATGCGCCGAGCGATCGCGGTGACCATCGCGGTTCCCAGTTCGCGGCGAACCAGGTGGAGGCAGGCGTCGATGCCGGCAGCGGTGCCTGCGCTGGTGATCAGGTTGCCGTCGTCGACGAACAGCACGTCGGGGTTCACCTTGGCTCGCGGGAAGCGGGCCGCGAATTCGTCGACGTAACGCCAGTGCGTTGTGCACGGCCGATCATCGAGCAGACCGGCGGCGCCGAGGAGGAAAGCGCCAGTGCACACCGAGAGCAAGATGGCGCCCCGGTTGGCGGCGGAACGCAACGCATCCAGCACGACTGGTGGGTACTCGTCCCGGATTTGGTACGCCGGCAATGCAACCAAGTCCGCGTCGTAAAGGCCCTGCAGGCCGTACTCGGGCGTGAACTGCACGCCGACACTGGTGGGTATAGGGACGCCCGGCTGCTCGGCGCAGACCCGGAAGTCAAACGACGGCACGCCGTCGTCGGTGCGGTCGATGCCGAAGACTTCGCAGATCACGCCGAATTCGAACGGTGCAACACCCTCGATCAGTACGGCAGCAACGGTCTTCAGCACGACACCAGAATAGTGGCAGCATCTTGTCGTAGGGTGTCACGCCTGCCACTGGTGGCAGAATCTTCACGGGCGTACAAATATTGCCATGGCTGCTTTTATCGTCCTTCTGATCATCATCGGTCTGGTGGTTTACGGTCTGGAGCGCAACCATCGTCGCGGCGACCTGGCCGGTCGGCTGGCCGGCAGTTCGGACGTGCAGGACCGTGACGCCGAGCGTGTCCTAGCAGAACTTTCGCGTCGTCCTTCTGATCTGAGCGACCTGACAGTGCGTCGACCCCGTTTTGTGGTGGGTTCCCTGGAGACTAGGCCACTCGGACGCCTACAGCCGCCGTCCCGACCTCGTACTCAGAATGGTTGAGGAAGGGACGGCGAGGGGAAGGCGTTCACTGGCGTAAAGCGGTGTGAAGGCGGGCGGTGCCAGCTTCGTCATGCAGTGAAGCGGACTTCCTCTGGCCACAAGGCTGGGCCGAACTTCCTGGACTGCGGCTCGGTCTATCGCACGATAGTCGCACGCTGGTCAGCGAATCTTCACCGCGAATGCGCTGGCTAGGTGTTTCACCAGTGGGAACAACAGGACTCGAACCTGTGACCTCTTGTTTGTAAGAAGAGTCGAAACGTGCGGCGAGGTCTGGTCCCGGGTGCTTTTGAGCGTGAAGGGCCGTCGAGCCTGTGGATCGATCGGCCCGCTTGCGCCCTCGTGCGCCGCCGTTTGTGAGATGCTCTGTGAGAGGTTCTCTCAGAGGCTGAGACGGTCGGGGGTCTTCCGCATGTGGATGCACCGGGCACTTGTCATGCCCAGGGCACGGGTTCGCTTTCCCAATCCGGCCGGGGAAACTTGGTGCGATCGTTGATGTGCCCGTTGTACCCAACACGTCGGAGGACAAGAAGATCGAGATAGCGCGCCGCCAACCTTGACGCCTCTGATAAGAGCGCAGGAGGGCCATACAGATGCCTCCTGTCCTTGGGGTGTGTAATCGCGTCGCGGACGGCGACAAGGGCGCCGGGCCCGTCGCCGCCGCCATTCGATTTTGCGTAGGAAGCAAGCTCAGCGGTGCGATGGGGATCGACGTGAAGGGGCACGCCTGCACGTATTAGGAGCCGCCGGATTCGCCACGCTGCATTTTCGCTTCTCCATTTCTGTTCCGTGAGCCTTCGGGTCAGGACCTCGTCGACCCAGGAGAGGTGCTCTATCTCTGCGATGGTTGTCATCAGTCGTTGTTCGACAACCGCTGTTTGGCCCGCGGCGAGGGCGGATGTCATGGCGAAGGTGAGCGTCTCTCTCTCATCAAGGTCGTCCCACCGTTCCATGAAAGCGGTCAGGAAGGACCGTATGTCAGCTGGTCGGTGCGCGTTCCACCAGCGGAGACCGTCAAGGCCTGGTGTGTCGACGTGTACAGGATGCCAGATGCTCCAGACG
>DATFQP010000083.1:0-2703 GCA_035264145.1 Propionibacteriaceae bacterium | reverse complement strand
GCGCGTCGACCGGCTGATCGCATCCATGAGGAGGGTCTGAACGCGTTCACGGACGCTCTCAGCGGCTGCGGGTAAGGTTCTCCGGTGCGTCTTTCTCCGGCCCGTGCGTTGATCGGTTCTGGACTTGGCCTGTCATTGCTGATCTTCGTAGCCTGCGGAACCGACGATCCAGCTCCCGCCGCGTCTACCAGCGCGACCCCCTCGGCCAGCGCGTCAGTGACGCCGAGCCCGAGCGCATCCGTCGCCCCCAAAGTGAAGACGTCGACCAGCTTGAGCGGGGTCACCGCGACAGGGGCCTACGGCAAGGAGCCGAAGCTCAAGCTCGATGCTCCCTGGGCGATTGACAAGACCCGCACCAAGGTCCTGCAGCCGAGCAGCAGCGGAGCAGTCATCACCGAAGGCACCACCGTCGAGGTGAACTACGCCGGCTTCAATGCCCGCACGGGTAAGAAGTTCGACGACTCATTCAGCCGGGGTTCGTCCGTTGCCTTCAATCTGGGCCAGGTAGTGCCTGGCTTTCAGAAGGGCCTGGTGGGGCAGCATCAGGGCAGTCGGGTGCTCATCGCCATGCCTGGCTCTGACGGCTATGACGCCTCGGGCGGCAACCCACAGATCGACGTGAAGATCGGCGACACGCTGGTCTTCGTGGTTGACGTCGTTGCGGTACCGCTGAGCGGGCCTGAAGGTAGCAAGGTTGCGGCGAAAGCCGGCCTGCCGACCGTCACCGACAAGGACGGCACTCCGGTAGTGAGCGTTCCGAAGTCGGATCCTGGCGATAAGTTGCAGGTGCAGCCCCTGCTCAAGGGCAAGGGTAAGAAGGTGGCCGCCGGGGACACCATCACCTTCGACTACGTCTGGCAGCGGTGGAGCGACGGAAAGATTGTCGAAGAGACGTACGGCTCGAAGCCGGCTGAGGCCCCGCTGTCCGAGCTGCTGCCTGGCATGGTGAAAGGGCTGACCAACCAGACCGTCGGCAGTCGCGTCCTACTGGTCATCCCGCCCTCACAGGGCTACCCCGAGGGCAACGAGACGCCCAAGATCGACAAGGGCGAGACCCTGGTGATGGTTGTCGACCTCTTGTTCACTCGGTCCGGTTGACGCCGCCATCCCTTTCAGGGCGCCCGAGAAGTGATGCCGCGTGGCGGCCGGCAGCGGCGGAAGCGAGAAAGTAGGCCGGATCGCCGTCGAAGTCCCGGCCCATGGTTGACAGCTTTACCGGTGAGCGCCGTAGCGCCTGGTCGAGTCCGCTGAGTTCGACCAGGATTTGTCGGTGCATGGTGAGGGAGGCAGCGCCGCGCACCACCGACTCGGCGAGGTCGGCGACTGCGGCAGGTTGAGAGATGTCGAGATGGACCGCGTTGGCGAGATCGGGCACGGCGAGATCGGCCGGCAGCAATGCGACACGTCCGTAGGCCGTCAGGCTGTGATGAGAAAGCCCCTGGTGGCGGGGGCGCTCGTCGGCCCCGGAGATGCGGAGCGCACCTACCGGCCGTCCGCTAAGGGTGCCAGCGGCATTCACCACCTCGCCGGCTTCGACCCCGGAAAACCCCCACCGAGTTCCGGTCCCAAGATTTCCCGGCCCTTGGCTGACGACGGCGATGTCGGCCCCGAGTGCCAACCGCGCCGCCAACAGTCCCGAATGCACGGTGACCGCCTCGAGGTCGCCACCGAAGGCTTGGCCTACGGTGACGGTGCCGGCCAACAGGCCGGCGGACCGCAGTTCGGCGACCGAACGGGAGAAGGCCAGCGGTAAGGCACCCTGGTCGGTCATGACGTAGACGACTCGGGTGATCGGCCGATCGTGGTGGATCGCGAGCAAGATGGGCGCAAGGGCGGAGTGCAGGTCGGCAACGACGACGGGCATGCCGTCGATGGAGTCGGCTTCCCGCAGGAGGTCGTGGTGCTCCGAGCCCTGCTCGTCCGCACCGGCAACCATGGCCTGCAGTGGCAGATATCGGGCCTTGACCAGGTGCCCCGCCGGCTGCGGCGGCTGGGCCGAGACCCGGCCGCCTCGGTCCAGGACGGCGATCACCAGTGCATAACCCCCGGTCCCCAGACCGCGATCGAGCGCCGCGACATTGAGCAACACCCGGTCGCCGACCTCCGGTGTGGCCATGAGGGTCGTGTACGCCAGGGCGCGGGCCACGGCCGGAGTGTCGCCGGCCCGATCGTCCCGGCGGACCAACAACTCGACGGCCCCTGGCCATGAGGCCCGCACGGCGGTCACTTCGCCGTCGGCCCAGATGATCACGGGTGCGACCTTAGCCGGGGCGTTGACAGCTCGGGACCGACGACCCAGGGCCGCCGAGGCAGTCGCCCCGGGTGGAAACGTTCCAGCAGACGCCCGAGGTCAGCCGACTCGTGCGGCCCGATCAAGTCCAGCGATCTCGCCATCGTGTTGAGCACGTCGGCAGGCTCCCATCCGAGTCGGGCAAGGTCGGACAGCGTCACCGGGCCGTCGCGCTTGGCGAGCCGGCGCCCTGCCACATTCACCGCAAGCGGGACGTGGGCGTAGATCGGTGGATCTTGCCCCAGGAGCGAGGCCAGGAACGCCTGGTTGACCGCCGACGGCAGCAGGTCCTCGCCGCGGACGACCTGGTCGATTCCCGCTTCGGCGTCGTCGACCACAACGGCGAGGTTGTACGCCGGCACACCATCGTTGCGCCGAATCACGAAGTCATCGACCGTCCCGGTTACCTCACC
>DATFQP010000082.1:0-2478 GCA_035264145.1 Propionibacteriaceae bacterium | reverse complement strand
CTGGCGATCAGCGGCCGTTCCCGCCGCGCTGGTCTTCCTCGGAGGAGCCGGGGCCACGGTCGTGCCCGGCGGATGTGACGCCGAGACGATCTACCACTGTGCTGTCGTCGAGACGGATCCCGACCGAGCCTCCGGCCGGATGCTGCTGTTGGACGGCGCGCCGCACTCCTATGTCGACCTTGCCGACCCGACCTACGTCCAGTACCCCTACGCCAAGGCCATGGTGTCGGTGATCGACACCGAGTTTGTCGGTGGCCAGCCGCTGCGTGTCTACCATCTCGGCGGCGGCGGGATGACGCTGCCGCGCTACCTCCAACAGGTGCGGCAGGGCACGTCAAGCCTGGTCTCGGAGATCGACCCCGGCGTTGTCAACATCGACACCGAGCAGTTGGGACTCAAGACGGGCGACGGAATCGAGGTCCTCGTCGAGGACGGGAGACTCCGACTGGGCCAGCTAACGGGCGACAGCCACGACCTGGTGATCGGTGATGCCTTCGGGGGAGTCAGCGTGCCGTGGCACCTGACAACCCGGGAGGCGGTTGGTGAGGTGAAACGGGTGCTCACCGACGAGGGAATCTACGTGGTCAATCTCCTGGATTACGGCCCGCTGGCGTTTGCGCGAGCGGAGGTGGCCACCCTGACTGCGGTGTTCGACCATGTCGCGCTCGCCACCGAGACCGACACCTTGACGCAAGGTCCGAATGCCGGCGGCAACCTGGTCCTGATCGCCTCCGATGCCCCGGTCGACGCGGGCGTCATCGACGCTCGCCTGGCCGAGCAGGGCATCCAGTGGAACGTGATCAGTGGCACCCAACTCGCCAGGTGGACTGGCGCTGCTCCGGTGCTCACCGACGACTACGCGCCCGTCGATCAGCTACTCACTCCCTACCCAGATCGGTGAGGTGTCGAGCGTGCGTGTAGCTCGGCGTGGTCATGTCAATACCGCTGGATCCCGGCCTGGGTCATCACCGCTGGCCCGTATCGCAAGCCGACCGATGTAGTGCTCCCAGCCCAGCCGGTGAGTCTCGAACGCCTCGTCGGGCAGGCCGCGATGGATCAGGCGGACGATGGTCTCGACTCCGTCTGGTATCAGATCGATCTCGACTGTCGAGGACCCCGGCCCTACTGGATTGCCGGGCATCTCCCAGCCCCAGGTGAAGACAAGGCGCCGATCCAGCTCGACTTCCACGAACCGGCCGGACGCGAATCCGTCTCCGCGGACGTTCATCCGGAAGAGCCCTCCGGGTTGTGGGTCGATGTCTGCCTCGACGCCCTGCCATTGCAGCCAGTGATCGCGGTCGGCGAAGAACGAGAAGACAGTGGCCGGTGACGCAGCCACCCGGCGCTCGATGACCAGCTCGATGTTGTCCTCGGTCATCGGTCGGATCGCCCCCTGCTACGGCGGGATTGCCCCCTGCTACGGCGACCCGGCTTCGCCCCGCCAGACCGCTGCGTGCCTCCTCTTTCGGCTTCCTCGGCAAGGACTGCAAGCGTGTCCAGCTCCGCGGCCCACATCGATCGGAGCATGCTCGCAAACGGACGAAGCGCTGATCGATTGGCTCGGTAGAACCTGCGTGTGCCGTCCCTACGCACACTGACTAGCCCGGCCTCCTGCAGTACGCCGAGGTGCTGGGATACCGCTCCAAAGGTCACGTCGAAGTGGGCGGCGATGTCGCTCGCCGGGCGTTCGGCGTCCCAAATCAGCCGCAGGATCTCTCGGCGGCGTGGTTCGCTCACTACACGCACCGGGTCCACGGGGGGAATTTTAGCAGCGGCTAAAGCTTGCGGAGCAGTCATGCAGAGCAGTAACTTTAGTCTTCACTAAAATTTCACAACCGGAGGTGGGCTGGTGCCCGACATACTCATGCAGTTCGACGTTGCGGCGGAGCCAGCAGCAGTCTTCGCGGCGCTCACCACTGAGCAGGGCTTCGCAGGCTGGTGGAGTACCAGGGCCGATGTTCCGTTGGCTGTCGGCCAGGTCGTCAAAGTGTCGTTCCCCGATGCGCCGATGACGTGGGATCTGCGGATCGTCGACTCCGCTGAACCGGATCGCCTTGGCTGGCATTGTGTGGGTGGGCCGCCCCAGTGGATCGACACCGATATCGCCTTCGGTGTAGGACGTAAGCCTGAGGGTGGGAGCCTGGTGTTGTTCGACCACCGGGGCTTCGCGGAGGCCGATGCGATGTTTCGCATTGTCTCCTACCACTGGGCGCACATTCTGGGCCGGCTCGCCTTGTACGCCGAAACCGGGAGGCCGGTGCCGTACGCGAGTTTCTAGCCACCCCACTCGGAGGGAACTGACGTGGTTGTCAACGTAGAAGTGGAGACGGTGATCCGCCGACCCCGAGACCTGGTCAGCCAGTACGCCGCAGACCCGACCAATGCGCCCGCCTGGTACGCCAACATTGAGTCAGTTACGTGGCAGACACCGCCGCCGGCGCAGATCGGATCCAGGCTGGAGTTCGTGGCCCACTTCCT
>DATFQP010000081.1:0-22481 GCA_035264145.1 Propionibacteriaceae bacterium | reverse complement strand
ATAGGCCTTGTAGATGTTGCGGGTGAACAGGTTGGCGGCCGCTATGGACATGATCGCCGCAGGCACTAGCGCTCCAATGGCTATTGCGCCGAAGGCGATGCCGGCGAACCAGCTCGGGAACTGATCTTCGAAAAGTTGCGGGATGACCAGCTGAGGGTTCGGCGTGCCGTCCAGGCCGATCGGCTTGGTGCCGGCCTTGATGGCGACGTAGCCCAAGAGGGCGAGCAGGCCGAGCAGGAGGGAGTAGGCAGGCAGGATTGCGGCGTTCCGCCGTCCGGTGCCCCGGTCCTTCGAGCTGAGCGTCGCGGTCACGCAGTGCGGGTACATGAACAAGGCGAACGCCGATCCGAGAGCTAGCGAGGCGTAGGCCCAGTGCGCGGCGGGACCGGGGATGAACACTCCCGTTGGCATCTGCGGATTGGCTGGCGAGGGAGTCGCCATCTTGGCTTGCGCCGCGTCAAAGATGCCACCCCAGCCGCCCAATTTGATCGGCAGGTAGATAACGGCCACTGCGATCACCAGATAGATCAGGCCATCCTTCACGAAGGCGATCATTGCCGGCGCTCGTAGGCCCGAGGAGTAGGTGTAGGCGGCCAGCACGGCGAAGGCGATCAGCAGGGGAAGGTCCGCGGCCAGCACGCTGCTCCCGCCTAGACCAGTCACCTCCAGGACGGCCTGGATGCCGACGAGCTGCAGCGCGATGTAGGGCATCGTGGCCAAGATTCCAGTGATGGCCACGGCCAGACTCAAGCTTCGAGTGCCGTACCGACCCTGGACGATGTCGGCGGTGGTCACGTAGCCGTGCCGGTGTGCCACCGACCACATCCGGCCGAGGAAGAAGAAGATGATCGGATACAGGACCACCGTGTACGGCACTGCGAAGAAGCCCGAGACCGCCCCGGTCGCCCACATTGCAGCTGGAACGGCGATGAAGGTATACGCGGTGTAGAGGTCGCCACCCAGCAGGAACCACGTGGTGATGGTGCCGAAGCTCTTGCCACCCAGCCCCCACTCGTGCAAGGAGTCCAGGTCGCCACTACGGCGCCAGCGCGCGGCCTGGAAGCCCATCACGGTGACAACTGCGAAAAGGATGATCAAGATGATCAGTGCCACCCAGTTGATTCCGGTCATCGGGCGTCTCCCTCCGGGCGCGGGCGCTGCTCAGGGTGGACACGCAGGTACGCGGCCCACTCCCGCTTCAGCAGCCAGTAGCTGAGTCCACATAGACCGGCGGCGATGAACACCCACGCCAGCTGGTACCAGTAGAAAAAGGGGAACCCGAAGAGCCGCGGCTCCGCCTGGTCGTAGGTCGGGACCAGAAGCGGCACCACTATGGCGATCAGCAAGATCACCGCGACGATGTACTTGGTCGGCGTCAGCCGCCACCGAGGGTCAGTGGGATCCAGATTCGGATCCCGGCCGCCCCCCTCTGGGCGGCCTGTCCGCGCGTTGCTCATGTCCAGCCTTTCCGTTGGGGCCACTGGATCGTGTGGCTGCTGCTTCGCACGTTATTAGGGTTGCAACATGCCGTCCATGTCGGAGGTCGTCGGTCAGCACACCGATCTCTCCGAAGCCGAGCGCGAGTGGCTCTGGCTGCTGGTTTCGGAGTGGCAGCTGTTCGCTGATTTGTCGTTCTCCGACCTGGTGCTGTGGGTGGCCGACCGGGATGAGAACGTCTTTTGGGCGGCGGCACAGATACGGCCCACAACGGGTCCGACAGCGCTGCTCGATGACGTGGTCGGTGACGTAATCGCCTACGCACCAGAACATCTGGTGTCGCAGGCGTTCGGCACCGGTGACATCACGCGAACCAGCGAAGGGAAGTTGTCGGCCGGGCTGCCGGTCGATAGCCACGCCATTCCGGTCAATGTCGGCGGCCGGGTCATTGCGGTGGTGGAGCAGCACACCAGTCTCCTCGGTGTGCGCGCGCCGAGCTCCTTGGAGCAGGCATACCTCGGCACCGCCGCCGAGCTCGCCCGGATGATCACTGCTGGCGCTTTTCCGATGCCCGGTGATGCGACCGTCTTGGCGTTCAGCCCGCGAGTCGGCGATGGATTCATTCGTATCGATGTCAGCGGATGTGTGCAGTACGCGAGCCCCAACGCCTTGAGTGCTTATCGTCGTCTCGGTCTGATCGGGGACCTGGTCGACGAGCACCTACCGACCTTGACGGCCGCGCTGCTGCCCGCCGGTCCAGGACCGGTGGAAGACTCGATCGCCTCCGTGCTCTCGGGACGTAACGCACGACGGACGGAGCTGGTGGCTGGTGATGCTCACCTGATGGTCCGCGTCATCCCGCTGATCAACGGCGCGGAGCGCGTCGGAGCCATCGTGTTGTGTCGCGACGTAAGCGATCTGCGGCGCAAGGAGCGCCAGCTGGTGACCAAGGACGCGACCATTCGAGAGATCCACCATCGGGTGAAGAACAATCTGCAGACGGTGGCCGCCTTGCTGCGCATGCAGGCGCGCCGCATCTCGTCAGCCGAGGCACGGGTTGCGCTCACCGACGCCATGTCCCGGGTAGCTGCGATTGCGATCGTCCACGAGACGCTGTCCCAGACCTTCGACGAGACCGTTGAGTTCGACCGGGTTGCGGACAGCCTGCTGCGGATGGTGGGCGACGTTGCAGCCTTCGAAGGCGGCGTCTCTGCAGTACGGCGAGGCAGTTTCGGGGTGGTCTCGGCCGACGTGGCCACGAGCCTGGCCATCGTCCTCACAGAGCTGTGTCAGAACGCGGTCGAGCATGGGCTGGCCGACACCCCCGGCCAGGTGCAGGTGCTGCCGTCCTTGGCGGACGGCAGGTTGCGGGTGGAGATCAGCGACGACGGTCGGGGCCTGCCGCCAGGCTTCGACTGGCGCCAATCACGCAGCCTGGGCCTGTCCATCGTCGACACGCTGGTGGGGGAGATGGAAGGCAGTTTCGAACTTGGCCCGCAACCCGAGGGCACCGGCACCAGGGCGATCGTCGAAATCCCGGTTTGATCACGTGCCGTCGTTGGCGCGGCGTGATCTACGTGGAACCTGACGCCGCGTGGCGATGCGAAATTGTTCAGGCTCCCTTCTCGACTTGCCCGCGGAGATCTTCGACCCTTCTGGGCGCTCCAGTGACGTCCTCGGCCTTGACGCCGCGCGGTTGAGGACAGGGAAACGCCGGGGCCATGGACCCCGGCGTTCTCGGTGCTGCTGGATGGGAAGTCCTCGGCTAGGCGGTACGAATCCTCGCTCGCGCGGCGCGGCGCTTCAGCGCCCGTCGCTCGTCCTCACTTAGACCGCCCCAGACACCATGATCCTGACCTGCTTCCAGCGCCCACTGCAGGCATGCGTCTCTAACCTCGCACCGCCGGCAGACCTGCTTGGCCTCTTCAATCTGGAGGAGGGCCGGGCCAGTGTTCCCAATCGGGAAGAACAACTCCGGATCCTCATCCAGACAAGCGGCCCTATGGCGCCAATCCATGGCGTACCCACTCCTAACTTTGCTATCCCCAGGCCCCGGTGAAACGACCCCCGAGAACCTGGCAAATCAAGGGTCCTCTACACTGAGGCGCTCAACCTGTCCAAGACTTTCAAGTATCGACAGGCAATACAAGAGTTTTGAGCGTTGGCTCCCTCACATTCTGATCGGGCTACGCGAGCCTCTGCTTGACTGGCTGAGCTCCAAAACCTTTACCCAGCGCGTTCGCCGTCAATCAGTTTCCGGGTGACAGGATTCCACCTCGTACTGTGTGAGGGTGGCCGCCGTTCGACCAAGCAGTCGCCCCTTGGCGCTGGCTGCGGTGCTGGTCGCGATCGAAGCGGCCGCCGCCATCGTTTTCGGTGTTTCCGTCGCGATGAGCGTGCATCGCAACCGTGTCGCGGTCGGAGCCGGTACGGCGGTGTTGATGGTGGGCTACGGAGCGTTGCTGGCCTCGGCGGCATGGGGCCTCTGGCGCGGCCGGCGCTGGAGCCGCGGTCCGGCGATCGCTACCCAGCTGATCCAACTCCCGGTCGCGTGGGGCTTCGTCGGTGGTCAGACAACCTGGCTGGCACTGCTGCTGGCCACGGTGTCTGTTCTCACATTGATCTGCCTTCTCGTGCCGTCGTCGACGGCCGTCTTCGCTGGTTCGACGCCACGATCGCCCGAACTCTAAGCACTCGGCGGGATGATCGAGCTGGCCAGTTCGACGTCGTGCTGAGCGACCACCTCGGCCTCGTGCTTCACTCGGCTCAGGAAGGCTTTGGTGCGCTCCTCACGCGGATTGAGCAGCACGTCCTTGGGCGGCCCCTCCTCGACCACCGACCCCTGATCCATGAAGATCACCCGGTCAGCGACCTCGCGTGCGAACGCCATCTCATGGGTGACCACGATCATGGTGGTGCCTTCTTCAGCGAGAGCGCGCATCACGCTCAGCACCTCGCCCACTAGCTCCGGATCCAGGGCGGAGGTCGGTTCATCGAACAGCATCAGCTCTGGCTTCATCGCCAGCGCTCGGGCGATCGCGACCCGCTGCTGCTGACCGCCCGAGAGCTGAGAGGGATAGAAGTTGGCCCGCTCGGCGAGGCCGACCATTTCAAGCAACTGCAAGGCCTCTTGCCGGGCGACGCTACGACTCAGTCCCTTGACTTTGACCGGCGCTTCCATGACGTTGCCCACCGCTGTCATGTGTGGGAACAGATTGAAGCGCTGGAAGACCATGCCGATCCGAGATCGCTGCCTGGCAATGTCCTTGTCCTTGCGGACGTGCAGCTTGCCGTTGCGCTCCTCGACCCCGATCAGCTCACCCCCCACCCAGATACGACCACCAGTCAGACTCTCCATCTGATTGATCAACCGGAGAAAGGTCGTCTTGCCAGAGCCGCTGGGACCGAGCAGGCACACCACCTCCCCCGAGTCAACTTCGAGGTCGATGCCTGTGAGAACGTCGTGGTGACCGAAAGACTTGCACACATTGACGGCCCGTACGAGATGGTCGCTCTGAGTGGCGGTGCTCACTTGGACTCCCCAACCGCTAGAGCGCTGGCGGCAGTGGTTGTCTGCGGGCCGGCTGTCGTGCCGAAGCCGCGGCCGAAACGCTTCTCCAGATAGGACTGGCCGACCATCAGCACACTGGAGGCAATCAAGTAGTACAGCGTTGCCGCGATCAGCACCGGGAACGTCTCGTAGGTGCGCGCCCCGATGGCCTGCAGTTGGAAGAACAGCTCGTTGCCGACCGGAATGGCGATCAACAGTGAGGTGTCCTTCAACATGGCGATGGTTTCGTTGCCGGTCGGCGGAACGATGACCCGCATTGCCTGGGGCAGTACAACTCGTCGCATGGCCTTGGATCTGCTCATGCCCAGGGCCTGGGCTGCCTCCATCTGGCCTCTGTCCACGCTGAGAATGCCAGCTCGGGCGATCTCAGCCATGTACGCCGCCTCGGACGCGGCCAGGCCGATGATCCCACCTATGAGCCCGACGAAGATTTGGTTGGCGTCGAAGGTCCCAACGCGCCAGTCGCCGCTCAATCCCAACCATTGAATGATCTTCCAGTCGAACGGCACACCAAGTGACAGACCTTCGGTGAACAAGACTCCCAGAGCCCCCATGATCGTCAGGAGCACATAGCGGGGAATGGCCCGGAAGAACCAGGTGTAGAGCCAGGAGACACCCCTGAGGACGGGGTTGTCCGACAGCCGCATGATGGCGAGAATCACGCCCACGGTGACTCCGAAGATCATCGAGAAGATCGTGACCAGAATCGTGCCCTTCCAGAAGCCCTCGATCACCGGGTTCTGGTTCATGGCCTGCAACACGAATGACCAGTGAAAGGCCGGGTTGAAGATCAACAGGTTGAGGAACATCAACGCCAGCACGGTGATCACGGCAATGGCAACCCACCGCCAAGGGTGGCGGACTGGCTTTGCGTGGATTGGACCCGGCCGCTCCTCGCCGACGGCCGGGGGCTGGGTCATGGTGGCAGTCATGGGTTCACGGCGAAATCGGTGATGGCGCCTTGCTCAACGCCCCATTTCTCGAGTGCCGCCTTGTAGCTGCCATCGGCATTCATTTGGTTGAGCGCCTCGACGATGGCCTCGCCGAATTCGGTCTGGTCCTTGGGGATGACAACCCCATAAGGGGCCGCCTCGTAGATGTCACCCAGAGTCTCGAGTTTCCCGTTCGTCTGTTTCACCGCGTAGGCGACGATCGGTGAGTCAGCGAGCATGGCGTCGGCTTTGCCACTTACGACGGCGTTAGTCGCCTGGTCCTGGAGCTTGTACTTCAGGATGTTGATCTTGTTGGAGCCGCACTTCTTCTGCCGGACTGGTAGGTCGTCGGTGTCTTGCACGGTGTTGGCCTGGACCGCGACGGTCTTGCCGCAGGCGTTGTCCGGATCGACACCCTTCGGGTTGCCCTCGGCGGTCGCCCACTGGGTGCCGGCTTTGAAATAGCTAACCATGGTGACCTGCTGCTTACGCTTGTCGTTGATGGTGAAGGACGAGACCCCCATGTCGAACTTCTTGCCGAGGACACCGGTGATGATGGTTCCGAAGTCGGCGCTCTGCCATTCGGTCTTGACGCCGAACTTCTGCGCCACCGTGTTGAACAGGTCGACTTCGAAGCCCTCAACTGTCTTGCCGTCGGCGGCCAGAAACTCGTTGGGCGGATAGCTCGAGTCGGTGCCGATCTTGATGACCCCGGCGCTCTTGATGCTCTCCGGCAGCTTGGCGGTCAGATCGGCGTTAACGCTTGCGGAGGGAGCGGAGGCGTTGGAACCCTCCGCGGCGGGTTCGCCGCCCAAGGAATTGGAACCACAGGCGCTCAGAGCCAAGACTCCCACCACGGCTGCTGCCAGTCCACATCGAATCCGTACGTTCACAAGTCCTCCTTTTGCGAGCCCGCTCAGCTGGCGGCCCGAGCGACTAGTTGACCCGGACAGGTTGCGTCACCCGGATCAGAAAATATTGACACGGTACGAACCCCGCCGTAGAGGGTCCGAGGGCGTTCGGAACCTGATTGCAACTCCAGACTCGACGCTACCGCGATCGCCCGGCACCGGCAGATGGCACAGCGATGAACGCGGCGGGGGCTTTGAAACCCGCCTTCGCGAACGCCGTCGTGACTTCTTGGAAGACACCACCAAACTCGCCGGCGGGAATCAACGCCAGAATGCAGCCGCCGAACCCCCCTCCCGTCATCCGTGCACCCAGCGCTCCCGCTCGTCTCGCGGTCTCGACCGCGAGGTTGACGGTGGGCACCGTGATCTCGAAGTCGTCACGCATGGAGGTGTGCGAGGCATCCAGCAGCGGGGCAACGTCGGCGAGCCGGCCTGCTTGCAAGGTCTCCGCCGCCTCGAGGACCCGGCCATTCTCGGTGACGACGTGCCGTACTCGTCGGCGCATCACCGGATCTGGCAACTCGGCCAAAGCCGCATCCAGGTCCGTCACGTCCCGAAGGGCGTCGACTCCCAGCAGTCGCGATGCATCTTCACAGCTGGCCCGTCGGGTCGCATACTCGCTGTTCACCAGGGCATGTGGTGTTCTGGTGTCGAGCACCATCAGCTCCAGCCCAGCAGGATCCAGCTCCATCCTCACCTGCCGAGTGTCGAGGGTTCGACAGTCCAGGAACAAGGCGTGACCGGGCGTACACAGCGTCGAGGCAGCTTGATCCATCAGCCCGGTGGGGGCGCCGACGAATTCGTTCTCGCCGCGGCGCGCCAGCTTCGCCCGCTGAAGTGGGTCGACGTCCAAGTCGTTGAGGTCGGCCAGGGCGCTCACCGTGGCACATTCCACCGCTGCCGAGGAGGACAGCCCGGCACCAACCGGGACATCAGAGGTGAGCACCAGATCGGCGCCGCGGATCTCATGGCCAGCCTCCGCAAGTGCCCAGACCACCCCAGCGACGTACGCCTGCCAGCCGGACATTCCCGGCACGAGGTCAGCCGCGGTGAACGTCGTCGACTCCCCGTTGGTCAGCGACGTCACGGTCCATCGGCTGTCCAGACGAGCGCCGGCGGCCATCGTGACCCGCTGGGCCAGCGCGAAAGGTAGGACAAAGCCATCGTTGTAATCGGTGTGCTCGCCGATCACATTGACGCGTCCGGGCGCTTCCCAGACGCCGGCGGGATCGTGCCCATGCTGCTCGGCGAAAGCCCGAGCAACCAGATCGACGTCCTCGGCGCTCATATGTGCACCCTAGCGACGAACACCTCTATGGGCCGGGAGAAGGTGATCGTCTCCGGGCCTTCGGCAAGATCAACACGATGGCTTCGAGGTGATGCCCTGCGCTCCCCTGAGAGGCGCAAGCTGCCTACGCTGAGGTCGTGATCGCTGCGTACGCCGCCGGTGTGGATTCCTCGGATCCGCTGAAAGGACTCCGGGTGGGGGAGATCGAGGCGCCGGCGACGCCACAGGGCTGGGTCGATGTCACGGTCAAGGCAGCCGCGCTGAATCACCACGACGTCTGGTCGCTACGAGGCGTCGGCTTGGCGTCTGACCGACTCCCGATGATCTTGGGCTGCGACGCCTCCGGTGTCACGTCTGAGGGACGCGACGTCGTCATTCACGCAGTGATCAACGATCCGGATTTCGGCGGCTCGGACGGTACCCATGATCCGAAGAGGTCGCTGCTGTCCGAGCGGTATCCGGGGGTCATGGCCACCTGCGTCCGGGTGCCGCAGGTCAACCTGATCGACAAGCCACCGGAGCTCTCGTTTGGCGAGGCGGCCTGCTTGCCAACGGCATGGTTGACCGCCTACCGGATGCTGTTCACCCAGTCCGGACTTCAGCCGGGGAATACGGTTCTCGTCCAAGGAGCGGGCGGCGGCGTCGCCACAGCGCTGATCGTGCTGGCCCACCAGGCCGGATTCCGAGTCTGGGTGACGTCGCGGAGCGATAGCCGTGCGGCCCGAGCCGTTGATCTTGGTGCTGCCCAGTCATTTCCCTCAGGTGCCCGTCTCCCGGTGCGAGTCGATGCGGTGATGGAGACCGTCGGCGCGGCGACCTGGTCGCACTCCATCAATGCCCTGAAACCCGGTGGAACCCTGGTGATCTGCGGTGCGACGTCGGGCGACAACCCGCCCAAGGCCGAACTGACCAAGATCTTCTTCAAGCCGCTGCGGGTGATCGGGTCGACCATGGGCACTCGCGCAGAACTCACCTCGCTGACTCGGATGCTGGTCACCACTGGAATCCGACCGGTGATCAACCGGACGCTGCCGCTGACCGCGGCCCGAGAAGGTTTCGCCGCTTTGATCGACGGCGACGTCTTCGGCAAGATCGTCTTTGAACCGTGAGCATGGCCGCAGTGACCACCTACCGACCGCCGACCCTGGACGATGTCCCGGCCGCTGCCCACTGTCACCTGGAGTGCTGGCGGGAGGCGTACTCCGACTTGCTGACGCCCGCCCGGCTTGCCGAACTCCTGACGATCGACTGGTTCCTCGAGTTATGGCGCCACCACGTCACCGGCGGTCGGGTGGTGAGGATTGCGGTTCAGGAGCCAGAGGTGATCGGTTTCGCCGTGGCGGGTCCCGCCGAAGAAGTGGGCGTCCAGATCACCTTTACCTTGAACGCCATCAATGTCCGGCGGGCGTACTGGGGAACCGGTGTCGGTCAGCGCCTGCTCGATATGACCGTCGGCGAGCGCGATGCCTTTCTCTGGGTCTTCCGTGACAATGCCCGGGCTCGCGCGTTCTACCTCCGCAACGGCTTCAGACCAGATGGTGCCGAGCGCGTGGAGCCGTTCTTCGGGCCGATGGAGATCCGGATGGTGAGGTTTGCTGCATCGCCGGAATGACGGCGATCCGAGCCCGCCGAACACGTCGTCGCAGCACTGCCGCACTCTGAGCTCCGTCGGCACTCTTTGAGTCCTGTTCTTCGGGTTAAACAAGCGAGGCCGGGGCTCGAAGCGGGATGCGGCCGGTTCCGTGGTCAGGCAACATGCTCGGTCGCGGGAGACACTCCGGATCCGGTCGGTCGGGGCGAAGCTCAGCGGCACGTACTCCATGCGGCAGGCTCAGGCCGTGTCGCCCTCCGGGTCGTCCAGGCGGGCAAGCCAGGTGGCGAGCCGCTCGATCGGAACCTCGAACTCAGGGTTCAGATCAACGAACGCACGCAACTGATCAGCGAGCCACGCAAGGGTGACTTCGTCGTCACCCTTGCGTGTCTCGAGCTCTTCGATCCCCCGGTCGGTGAAGTACAACGTCAGCCGAAGGCCGCATCAAGCAGCTCGCGTTGCTGCGCCTCGTGGACCTTGGCCGAGCCGACCGACGGTGCGGAGGAGGCAGGTCGGGTGATGGGCGTGAGTGACCATTCGCGGCCGGGAAGCTGTTCGGCCAAAGCGCCTGGCAGATTCAGTGCCATGAACGGCCAGGCTCCCTGGTTGGCCGGCTCATCCTGCACCCAACGAATTTCACGGACCTTGTCGAATGACGCCAGTTGGTTGGCCAGCTGCTTGGCGGGCAGGGGATAGAGCCGCTCGAGCGGAATGATGGCCACGCTGCCTTCCTTGCCTGCCTGACCACGGCGGTTGATCAAATCCCAGCGGACCTTCCCGGTACACAAGATGACCGACGTTACCTTGCTGGCGTCTTCGATCGTCCTGTCGGGCAGGACGGGGCGCCAGCTGCCTGCGGTGAAGTCCGACGGCATCGAGACCGCCATCCGATTGCGCAGCATGGACTTCGGAGTGAAGATGATCAACGGCCGGTGCATCTGGCCGAGGGCCTGTTGCCGGAGCAGGTGAAAATGGCTCGCCGGTGTGGACGGCTGTGCGACCGTGAACGCGTCCTCGGCGCTCAATTGAAGCCAGCGCTCGATCCGTCCCGACGAGTGATCGGGCCCTTGGCCCTCGTAGCCGTGTGGCAGCAACAGCACCACACCTGACTTCTGGGTCCACTTGGCCTGCCCGGAGCTGATGAACTCGTCGATGATCGTCTGCGCGCCATTGGCGAAGTCGCCGAACTGTGCTTCCCAAAGGACCAACGCCTCAGGACTGGCAACCGAATAGCCGTATTCGAAGCCCATGGCGGCGAACTCGCTGAGCAACGAGTCGAACACGTGGAATTTCCCTTGGTTGTCGTCGAGGTGTTTCAGCGGCACCCACGATTCACCGGTGACCCGGTCAACGATGGCGGCGAAGCGCTGGACGAAGGTTCCACGCCGGGTGTCTTGACCGGTGAGCCTAACGGTTCGGCCTTCGGCCAGCAGCGATCCGATGGCCAAGATTTCGCCGGTGGCCCAGTCGATCGGTCCCTGGGTTATCGCTGCGGCTCGCCGCTGCAACTGCGGCATCACTTTGGGGTGCACCGTGAAGCCGTTGGGGAACGTCGTGTGTGCGTCCGCGATCTTCTTCAACATCTCGATGGTGATCGCCGTGCCATGCTTTGCCGCCGACTTGCTCGGATAGGCCGGCACAGGTGTGTATCCCTCTGACGTCCTCGGCGCCTGCACGTCACGCACCTCGGCGAAGACACTTTCCAGGCGCTTCTGGAAGCGGGACATCACAGCCTCCGCATCCTCCACCGTGATATCACCGCGTCCGATCAGGGCTTCGGTGTAGAGCTTGCGAACGGAGCGCTTCTTCTCGATCAGGTCGTACATTCGCGGCTGGGTGAAGCTCGGATCATCGCCTTCGTTATGGCCGCGCCGGCGGTAGCAGACGATGTCGATCACGACGTCTTTGTTGAATTCCTGTCGGAAGGCGAAGGCCAGCCGGGCCACTCGGACGCACGCCTCCGGGTCGTCCCCGTTCACATGGAAAATCGGTGCCTGGATCATTCGCGCGACATCGGTGCAATACATCGAGGAGCGCGATTCGGCCGGTGATGTGGTGAAGCCCACCTGGTTGTTCACGATGATGTGGATGGTGCCGCCCGTACGGTAACCGCGCAGTTGCGAGAGGTTGAGCGTCTCGGCGACCACGCCTTGTCCGGCGAACGCGGCGTCGCCGTGCAACAGCACGGGCAGCACGGGGAACTCCCCGCCACGGTTGAGAATGTCCTGCTTGGCTCGGGCGATGCCCTCCAGCACCGGATTGACGGCCTCGAGGTGGCTCGGATTGGCGGCGACCGAGGTCTTGATCGTCGCTCCGCTGAGCCCGGTGAACTCGCCCTCCGAGCCGAGGTGGTACTTCACGTCGCCAGACCCCTGGACGGTTCGCGGGTCGATGTTGCCCTCGAACTCTCGGAAGATTTGGGCGTACGACTTGCCCACGATGTTGGCAAGCACGTTGAGCCGACCGCGATGCGGCATCCCGATGCAGACTTCTTCCAGGCCCGCCTCGGCCGCCTGCTCGCAGACTTCGTCGAGCAGTGCGATGGCGGACTCCCCGCCCTCCAGGCTGAACCGCTTCTGTCCGACGAACTTCGTCTGCAGGAAGGTCTCGAAGATCTCGGCCTCGTTGAGCTTGTCCAGGGTACGCAGGTGCTCCTCGCGCGGCAACGACTCGTGCGGCCGCTCGACGCGGTCCTGGATCCACTTGCGCTGGACAGGCTCCTGCATGTGCATGTACTCGATGCCGATGGTTCGGCAGTACGAGTCGCGCAGGATGCCCAAGATCTTGCGCATCTTCAGTCGTCCCTGGCCGCCGGCGAAGGAGCCGGTCGGGAACTCCCGATCCAAGTCCCACAGCGTCAGCCCGTGGCTCTGCACGTCAAGGTCGTGGTGGCTGCGCTGGCGGTATTCCAGCGGATCGGTATCGGCCATAAGGTGACCGCGCACCCGATAAGAGTTGATCATCTCCAGGATGCGGGCCTCCTTCGGGATTTGGTTCTCGTGATCGGCCGTCACATCTTGGGCCCAGCGGATCGGCTCGTACGGAATCCTCAGCGACCCGAAGATGTCGTCGTAGAAGCCGTCCTCACCCAGCAGCAGGGCATGCAAACGGGCCAGATACAGGCCGGACTGGGCGCCCTGGATGACACGGTGATCGTAGGTGGAGGTCAGCGTCATGACCTTGGAGACGCTCATCTCGCTCAGCCGGTCGGGATCGGAGCCCTGGAATTCCGGCGGGTACTCCATCGAGCCGACACCGATGATCGCACCCTGGCCCTGCATCAGACGGGGAACCGAGTGGTTCGTGCCGATGGTGCCCGGGTTGGTCAAAGTGATGGTGGTGCCGGCGAAATCCTCCAGGGTCAGCGAGCTGGCCCTTGCCTTCTTGACCATCTCCTCGTACGCGGTCCAGAATTGGGCGAAATCGAGTCGCTCGCAGTTCTTGATGCTGGGCACCAACAGCTGGCGGGTGCCGTCCGGCTTCGGCATGTCGATGGCCAAGCCCAGGTTTACATGGGCGGGCACGACCATGGTCGGCTTGCCGTCGACCATCTCATAGCCGTTGTTCATCTCCGGCACGGTTTCCAGCGCCCGCACCATGGCATACCCGATGATGTGGGTGTACGACACCTTGCCGCCTCGAGCGCGACGAAGATGGTTGTTGATCACGACGCGCTGATCTATCAGCAGCTTGACCGGCAACGAGCGGACGCTGGTGGCAGTGGGCACGGACAGTGAGATGTCCATGTTCTTGGCGGTGCGGGCCGGCGCGCCACGCAACACCGTACGGGCCGGCTCCGCAAGGTCGACATCGGGTCGGTTGGAGGGATTCGGCGGATCGGCGGGGACGCCGCCGCGCGCGCCGGGCGGTGCAGGGCGAGCTTCCTTGACTTGAATCGGTCGCTCCACCGTGGGTTGCCGACGTCGCTCCACCGTGGGTTGCCGACGACTGCTCGATGTCGGCGCTGGTTGGTTCTCGCCCCGCTCGGAGTTCGCGACGGCAACCGGCCCAGCGGCTCTCCTGGCCGATGGCGACGGCTCCGGCTGAGTGGATGGCTCCGGGGCAGGCAGGTTCTGAGTCAGGTCAGGCTGCTGGGCGGCCCGGCGGGGGCCCGGAGGAGTGGTCGGGCCGGCCGGGTGAGTCTGGACGCCCCCGTTCCCACCCGTGCTGGGTGACTCAGCCGTTGCCGGCGCGCCGTGCGACTCGAAGAACTCGGCCCAGCTGGGATCGACCGAATCTGGATCGGCCGAGTACTGCTCGTACATCTCCTGGAGCAGCCAGTCGTTAGCCCCGAAGTCCGCACTGTTGTCGTCGTCCGCCGGGCTGGAGGATGGGGAATGTTCCGGCGCGATGGCCACTATCGCCTTCTTCCGTTCCGTGCCGAGCCGGCCCTGGTTTCGCCGGCGTCTCTCGGTAAGCACAGGACACGCGTCGACGAGCCGGATGCGCGTCCTTGTCCACAGTACCCAAATATCGCGACGCGCTTCGGACTAGCTCCTCATGTCGGGTCCGTTACCGCGCGGAACTCGAGACCCGCTGGTCCTTGCCGGCCAGCAGCCGCCACGCCAATCGGCAGACTTCGACGGTGAAGGCGACCAAGGCGAGATTGCGGACGGTGGTGACCACCGTCGAGATGATGATCATTGCCATGCCGTGTCGGCCCAACAGGCCGTTGTACAGCAGTGGGTAGACCAGCTGGGTCAAGGCGGCCAGCACGAGGAGTTGGATCGCGAGCCGCCGGAGAGTGGGCTTCTCCTGTTCGGTCGCCTGGCCGCGCAAGATCAACAGCGCCGCCATCGGCCCGCCGAGCCACAGCAGGTACTGCGGGCTCAGCGTCTTGTTCGTGACCGTCATGATGGCGACCGTGGCCAGAACGACCAGGCCAATCGCGACCGGCGTCGGCTGTGGATTGCGGAACCCCCGCGCATACAGCGCGATGATCACCACCAATCCGGCGACGGTGGCGAGGTTGCTGAACAGGAGCAACGCTGACACGCCGGGTCCGAAGATCTCGAAGGCCTGGAACTTCGAGTAGTCCACGATCCACTCGCCGGGCCGCAGGGCTCGGGCCATCATCAGCGGCGTGGCCCAGATGGACTCGATCTGGAGCCCGCGGCCGGACTGCCACGTCAAGGGCGAGACGAGCCGGATCCAGCCCCCGAAAACCAGGCTGAGAAGGGCCAGCCCGACGCCGACCCCGAGGAACCCCCAGGTCACCGCCCGGCGATCTGGCCGGTGAGCCAAGAACGACGGAAAGAGCAAGGCCGGCCAGAGCTTCAGGGCTGCGCCCAGTCCGGTGAGTGCGCCGGTGATCCACGGCCGCCGGCGCGCCGCAAGCAGGGCACCGCCAGCGAGCACCGCTGGCAACATGTCGAACCGGACGTAGCAGAGCGGCCCGATCAAGAAGACAAAGAAGAGCCAGAAGTCCAACGCGGAGTCCCGCCTCCGGCCCGCCGCACGCCACAAGGCCCAGGTGAACCCTGCATCCAACGCCAGCATGAAGATGATGAAGGCGATCAGGTAGCCGGTCCGGCCGCCACCCGTGGCGCCGTATGGCAACGACAATATCCATACGACGGGCGTCGGGTACTCGTTGAGCGTCTTGCCGAGCCCAACGCTGGTCAACGCGGCGATCTTGCGGTGGTAGTAGAAAACGTCGCCCACGATGAACCGCTCCGGCGCGGCAAGCAGCCCCAGCATGAGTAACCGGGTGACGACCCACGCCAGGACAACGGCACGTCTGCTCTGAAAGCGGTCGGACCATGCGCGCACGCGGCTAGTCGCCCGCTGAGATTCCGGAGGCGCGGTGCGCATCTGGCTGGTTCAGCTCCGATCGGCGACAGGGCGCGCACCCGGCGGATTCGCAACGGGAGCCGTTCGGCCATATCCGACAATTGCCGTCACGCCGCTACCAAGCCGCCTATACCGGTCCCGACCTGGCGCTCCACAAGGCGGCGTCAACGTTCCAAAACCTGATGGACGCCCGAGGCTGGCTGACCAACGAACGTCGTCGGATCGACGCAGGACCTGGACCGCACAGGCCTACCGTAACCGAAACGAGCGACCCGCAACCCTGGGCGCCTTTGCAGGGCGACACGTAGCTCGGATCCGATAGGCGCTCGATGACTTTCGCCGTTCACCTACGAAGCCGTGATCGAACCCCAACTTCCTGAACCATCGAGGCAGTTTCAGCTAGCGGTGCGTACCGGTAGTCGCCTTCTTGCGGAAGATTTGCTGACGCGGCCGACGTGGCTCCACGAGCGTCGTCTCGAGGTAGGTCAGCAGAATCATTAAAAAGACGATCCCGGCGAAGATCGCCAACATTACCTCTAGGAACTCGTCGATGTCGTTCATGAGCGGGCCATACCCCGATCACAAGGTCACGCCACATCTCAGTCAACTTCCACTAGAGGGTTGCTGGCCAGGTTGACCAAGTACCGCAGCCTTTCCCGCGGAACACCGCCTGGGTCTGTTGCTTGCCTGCCTGGCAGTCCTAATCGACCTCATCTGACCGCCGTCCCGGTCCCTCGTCAAGGAGCGCGCAATGAGGGGCCAAGTTAAGTGTCTTGGGGGCCCTTCAACGCCTTAACCACTGCGGAGATGGTCGGCCATCACTCGACTTGAACATCCTCACTCCCCCCAAATGGCTGCCGACTTGCGCCGTAGGCCGTCAAGGGTGGAGGCAGCGGAATCCGTGGACGCGAGCGAGTGAGCACCCATGACGGGGTGACCGGAGGCCCTACGACAACGCGCTCGGGGGAAGCGACTCCTGACCGGTTCCTGGGTCAGCGATTGTGGTCTGGTCGGCGACCCTGGTGGCCATGTGGAACAGACAGAGGCTCGCGCCACCAAAGACAACCTGCGCCCTGGGCACCTCCCAGACATCGCGGGCTCGCTTCCGCACTTCACCTGACGAAACAGCAACGAACTCCGGGACCCTGTGCCCCCTTCCCTCGACGATGAAGTGCTGCCGGATGGCCTTCCAGGCGCAGACGCTGCAGTAGAGGTGATTGAACTCGTCCATCGCGCTCCCCCTTCTGCTGTTGCACGTATGGTGCACGGAGCGGGGTTGCTCCAAATAAAGTGCACTCTGACTAGGTCAGGTGCTTGCGCCCCCGGCAGGATTCGAACCTGCGCTCCCGCCTCCGGAGGGCGGTGCTCTATCCCCTGAGCTACGGGGGCCGGCCGGGTGATGGGGAGCCGCGGTCCCGCTAGGCCGTAGAGCAATCTACCAGGAGGTGTTCGAGAGGAATCGGGTTTCCTGATCCAACGCATGCTGGCAGACGCCGGCGACGCCGACATGATGAATTGCTGTGTTCAGCGGGTGAGCGATGTCAACTTCGAGGCGGTGGAGGGTCGGAGTGCCCGTGCCCGTGCCCTTGGCCGTGGGCTTCGGCACGGATCCAGTTCTGTCCAGCCGATGAAAAACCGAGCGGCATGACGTGGCGGCTGGCATGGTGTCCTGGATTGTTCATCGGAGCAGAAGTGAGGAGAGCGCGTGACCCACAGCCACGTCGCGGGCTCGATCCATGCTGACGCCGCTGCCCGGGCTCCCGGCTGGTTGCCCCTGCCGGAGGACGTGAACTCCCTGTTGCCGGAGTTGTGGAGTTCCGGGGTGAGCAAAGATGCCACTGGTCAGTTGGTCGTGGCCGGAGTCGGTGTGCAGCAGCTCGCGGAGGAGGTCGGCACACCGGCCTATGTGGTCGACGAGGCGGATCTTCGAAGCCGGGCTCGAGCCTTCGCTGCTGCTTTCGACGGTTGGGACGTCTACTACGCCGCCAAGTCGTTCCTCTGTACGGCGGTGGCGCGCTGGGTCGTGGATGAAGGTCTTGGCGTCGACGTCTGCACCGGAGGTGAGCTGGCGGTCGTTCGTCGTGCCGGTGTGCCGCCGGCCAGGATCGCGTTACACGGCAACAACAAGAGCCAGGATGAGATCACGGCCGCGCTTGAAGCAGGAGTCGGTCACGTCGTTGTCGACTCGTTCGATGAGATCGCCCGGTTGAGCAAGGTCAGTGCAGAGCTCGGCATCCGGCCGGGCGTGCTGGTGCGAGTCACTACCGGCGTTGAGGCGCACACCCATGAGTACATCGCCACCGCCCACGAGGATCAGAAGTTCGGCTTCTCCATCGCCGGAGGTACGGCCGGAGAGGCGCTGCGGGCCTGCTTTGAGGATGATCATCTCGAGTTGCTGGGCATCCACTCCCACATCGGTTCCCAGATCTTCGACGCCGACGGGTTTGAGGTCGCCGCCCGCCGGACGCTTCGGCTGCACGCCGACTTTGGTGCTCAGCATGGGGTTGACCTTGCAGAACTGAATCTGGGTGGGGGGTTCGGTATCGCGTACACCAGCGCTGACACGCCTTCCACGCCGGATGAGCTCGCTCGCGCGCTGCGTGACATCATCGACCACGAATGTGCGGCGCTCGGAGTCGCCGTACCCCGCCTGTCGATCGAGCCGGGTCGGGCTATCAGCGGGCCGAGCACCTTTGCTCTTTACCGGGTGGGCACTGTCAAGCACGTCGACCTGGACGGGGGAGCGAGCCGGCTGTACGTTGCGGTCGACGGGGGAATGAGCGACAACATTCGCACCGCCCTCTACGCCGCGGAGTACTCGGCGACGTTGGCCTCGCGCCGGTCGACTGCTGCACCGGCTCTGGCCAGAATCGTCGGCAAGCACTGCGAGGGCGGCGACATCTTGGTGCGCGATGAGTTCCTGCCGAGTGATATCGTCCCGGGCGACCTGATCGCCGTACCGGCGTCGGGCGCCTACAGCCGATCGATGGCGAGCAACTACAACCACGTGCCCCGGCCGCCGGTCGTGGCGGTGACCGATGGCGAAATCCGGACGCTCATCCGGCGGGAGACGATCGAGGACCTCCTGGCGCTGGATAACGGCTGAACGAGATTTCTCCTCGGCCCTAGGGCATCGGACCGCCGAAGTTTCGGTTCGCACGCCGGCCAGAGATAGGGAACAATGAAGCGGCTGCGATCACCGGGTGCAGCATAGGAGCTCAAGAAGGTATGCCGTGACTTTGACTAGCGTCCAGCCGGCCGCTGACGTCCATATCGTCTCGGCGACCCCGCTGCGGGTGGCCCTGCTCGGCTGCGGCACGGTGGGCTCAGAGGTGGCCCGGTTGTTGACCGAGCAAGCCGCTGACCTGCGGGCACGCGTCGGTCGGCCGCTCGAGCTGGTGGGGATTGCGGTTCGACGCCAGAACCGCCTTCGCCCCGGGCTTGATCAAGGCTTGTTCACCACCGACGCCGCAACCTTGGTGGCCCGCGAGGACGTCGACCTGGTCGTGGAGGTCATCGGTGGCATCGAACCGGCACGCTCGCTGATCATGGCCGCCCTGCAACGCGGCGCATCCGTGGTCACTGCGAACAAGGCGCTGCTTGCCGAGGACGGCGCGACGCTGTTTGCCGAAGCTGAGCGGGCCGGCGCCGACTTGTACTTCGAGGCCTCAGTGGCCGGCGCCATTCCGATAATCCGGCCGCTGCGAGAGTCGCTGGTTGGCGATGAGATCACCTCGGTGATGGGCATCGTTAACGGCACTACGAACTTCATCCTCGACAAGATGGACAGCGACGGTGCCGGCTTTGCCGAGGCCCTGGCCGAAGCCCAAGAGCTCGGCTATGCCGAGGCGGATCCGACGGCTGATGTCGAGGGTTTCGACGCTGCCGCGAAGGCCGCCATCTTGGCCAGCCTGGCGTTCCACAGCCGGGTCCTCGCGGCCGACGTCTATCGGGAAGGCATTACCGAGGTCACGTCCTCCGACATCGTGTCCGCCGGCCAGATTGGCTGCGTCGTCAAGCTGCTGGCGATCTGCGAACTCTCCTCAGCCGGCGAGGACGGCGACCGGACGGTCTCGGTGCGGGTCCACCCGGCCATGATTCCGCGCAGCCATCCCCTGGCCAGCGTCAGCGGCGCCTACAACGCGGTCTTCGTCGAATCGCGGTCGGCCGGTCGGCTGATGTTCTACGGCCCGGGGGCGGGTGGTTCGCCCACCGCGAGCGCAGTCTTGGGGGACCTGGTGACAGTAGCGCGCAACCGGGTGCGGGGCGCAGTGGGACCGGGGGAGTCCAGTTACGCGGCCCGTCCCGTGGTCTCGATCGGCAGAGTGATCACCCGTTACCACATTTCGCTGCAGGTTGCCGATGTTGCCGGAGTGCTGGCGACGATCGCCCAATGCTTCGCCCGACATGGCGTCTCCATCCAGACCGTACGACAGGACGGGCACGGGGCGGACGCTCAGTTGGTTATCGTGACCCACCGCGCCACCGATGCGGCGCTGAGCGCCACGGTCGACGATCTTCGCGAACTCGAGGCGGTGCTCGCCGTGACCAGCGTGATGAGAGTTGAAGGTGAGTGAATGGTCCCAGAGATCGCGTCGATGGCTCTAGCATCACGCCCGAAGAACGGCGTAATCGCGCGCTACCGGCAGTGGCTGCCAGTTGACGATGCCGATCCGGTGATCACTCTTGGCGAGGGGAACACCCCCCTGGTCGGCGCCCGGGTCCTGTCAGAGCTCCTCGCTTGTGAAGTGTGGTTGAAGGTCGAGGGAGCCAACCCCACCGGGTCCTTCAAGGACCGCGGGATGACCGTGGCGGTCAGCGTCTCGGCTGGCGCAGGTGCCGAAGCCGTGGTCTGCGCATCCACCGGCAACACGTCGGCATCGGCCGCAGCGTACGCATCCCGGGCCGGGCTGCTCCCCATCGTGTTGCTGCCCGCGGGCCGCATCGCGACCGGCAAGCTGGCCCAGGCGATCGTGCACGGGGCCCGTGTCGTGCAGATCGAGGGCAACTTTGATGCATGCCTCAACTTGGCTCGGAGGTTGGCCGAGGAGTACCCGATCGCCCTGGTCAATTCGATCAATTCCGTCCGTTTGGAGGGACAGAAGACAGCGGCGTTCGAAATCGTCGACGAGCTAGGTGACGCTCCCGACCTGCATGTCCTGCCAGTCGGCAACGGTGCGAATATGCCCGCGTACTGGCGTGGCTATACGCAGTACCGGAGTGCTGGCATCGCTAGCCGGACGCCACGGATGTGGGCCTTTCAGGCATCGGGAGCCGCACCATTGGTCCTCGGCCATCGGGTCGACCATCCCGAAACCTTGGCCACGGCAATCCGGATCGGGAACCCCGCGTCCGCACATCTCGCCGTAGCCGCCAAGGACGAGTCCGGCGGCTTGTTCGAGGCCGTCACCGATGATCAGATCCTCGCGGCCCAAAGGCTGCTGGCTGAACGAGAAGGAGTGTTCGTGGAGCCGGCCTCAGCTGCAGGAGTCGCCGGTCTGCTGGCCAAGAATGAGCGTGGGGAGGTCGAAAGCGGTCAACAGATCGTCGTCACGTTGACGGGCAACGGGTTGAAGGATGTTGATACTGCGCTGTCCGCTCGCACTCCGCTGCGCAGTCCGGTGGTGAGTGCCAGGCTGGCCGACGTTGCCCACGCCTGCGGTTTCGGGAGCTGAGGCGGCCGCTCGGAGGGCGTGGTGACCTTGCCCCTGCCGGTGGGCCGAGCCGCGACCGTCGAGGTACCGGCCACCAGCGCCAATCTTGGTCCCGGATTCGACTGTTTCGGGCTCGCCCTCGACTGGTACGAGCGGGTGCACCTCGAAGTGATCGAGTCCGGCTATTCCATCGATGTTTCCGGTGAAAGTGCCGATGTGATTCCGCGGGACCAATCACATTTGATCATTCGCTCAGCGCTGGTGGGGCTCGCAGATCTCGGCCTCGATGCCCCCGGGCTCGCGCTGCGCTGCAGAAACTCGATCCCGCACGGCCGTGGGCTGGGCTCCTCCTCAGCCGCCATCGTGTCCGGCCTCGCCGCGGCCGCCGCTCTGGCCGAGCGGGAGGGTGACAAGCGTTGGCTGCTGACGCACGCCAACGCCATTGAGGGCCATCCAGACAACGTCTCCGCTGCCATCTATGGCGGCTTTGTGCTCGCCTACGAGGCGAATGGAATACAAGTCGCCCGTGGTGACGTTGCAGGAGACGTACAAGCGGCGGTCTTCATACCCGACGCGGCGGTGGCCACGGACGCGGCCCGGCACTTGTTGCCCGACGTCGTTCCGCACATCGACGCAGCCGCCAATTCTGGACGAGCTGGCTTGCTGGTGCACGCCTTGGCCAGAGAGCCTGACCGGCTGCTCGACGCGACGCACGACTGGTTGCATCAGGGCTATCGGGAGCCGGCCATGCCACGCTCGTACGAGTTGATGACAACGCTGCGCAGCAGGGGCTACGCGGCCATGATCAGCGGCGCTGGACCGGCGGTACTCGTGCTCGGCCGAAACCGCCAACTCGATGAACTCGCTGAGCAACCCGCACCTGGTTTCCAGATGCGCTTACTGAGCGTGGGGCACGGTGCTCGCACCGTGATGGCGCGGCCAGTTCGACGCCGATTCGACTGAACAGGTATGGAGAGTGCTAGCCTGAGAGTGCCGAAAAGGTGAGCGGTCCAAAGAACTGGTCCCGGCTCCTAGCTCGGCAGCAGCGCCTTCAAGGTCAGGGCGCAACGTGGACAGCGCACCCCGCCAGCTTTCGTCCCGAACTTGTTCGGCGTCAGTCAGCGACGAGGACCTGACCAAGACTGATACCGCCCAGGTGACACGCACGCTGGGCTGAGGATGGGCCAATGCCCGTACTAGAAGGACACACGTGACAGATATCGCCGACGTGACGAGCGTCTCCGTCGAGGACGGAACTGCCGGACGCAAGCGCAAGGGGTCGGGACTCGACGCCATGGTGCTCC
>DATFQP010000080.1:0-5804 GCA_035264145.1 Propionibacteriaceae bacterium | reverse complement strand
ACCCGACCCGCTTGCTCCCAACACCGCCAGAGTCAAGTCCACGCTGCCGCGGCCGGCGCTACCGATCGTGCCAACGCCGGCCAGAATGAGGCCCACTCGCAGAGCGACGAGAAGTACCGCCGCCGCGCCGAAAGCCCAGGTGGCCCGAGTCCAGCACAGCTTCAACAGCTCAGCACGAACCAGAGCGGTCATGGCCTGCTCACCTCCTCTTTGGTGAGTTCGAGGAAGGCGTCCTCGAGGTTTTGCGTCTCCGCCTTCATCTCATAGACCACCAGCCCGGCGGTCGCGACGGCTTCGCCGACCTGCTGTGTGGTGACCTCTCGCGCGATCACCTCGTCCGGGAGGTTGAGTTCGGACGGAATCGCGCGGGCAGTCAGAGCTCGATGCAGCTCGGCCGCCTGTGGAGTGCGCACCCGAACCCAAGACCCGGTCCGGCCGACCAGGTCGGCCACCGTCCCTTCGGTCACCAGGCGCCCGTTCTTGATAATGACGACCGCATCAGCCGACATGGCCAGCTCAGCCAGCAGGTGACTGGACACGAGGATCGTTCCACCCCGGTCGGCCCGGTCACTCAGGAACCGCCGGAGCCAGTGCACCCCAGCCGGTTCAAGCCCGTTCGTCGGCTCGTCCAGCACCAGGATCGGCGGGTCACCGAGCAGCGCACCCGCCAACATCAGCCGCTGCCGCATACCCAGCGAGAAGCCGCCGACCCGACGGCCAGCGGCATCGGTCAGATCGACCTGCTCGAGCACCTCGTCGACTCGATGGACCGGGATGCGATTCGGGACCGCGAGGATCCGGAGGTGATTGCGCGCGGTCCGCCCCGGATGAAATCCGGTGGCCTCCAAGGCCGCACCGACCGTGAACGCTGGTCGGTCCAGCCGCCGGTACGTCACTCCTTCGACGAGTCCAGTTCCGGCAGTGGCATGCACCAGTCCCAGCAGCATCCGCAGCGTGGTCGTCTTCCCCGCGCCGTTCGGGCCCAGAAAGCCCGTAACGGTTCCTTCCTCCACCTCGAAGCTGAGGTCTTTCACGGCGGTGATGGCGCCGAACTGCTTTGTCAGTCCGCGAACAGAGATGGCGGCCATGGGATACCAGTTCCTTTCGTAGATCGGTCCAGATGTGACTGGGCCAGTCGAGCTGAGTTGCTCATGACTACTCCTCGGGAAGGAGTGGCGAGACGTGCACTGCGTGGGTATTGAGCGACAGGCTCAAACCATGGTTCGCTGAGTTCCTGACAAGCCCGTTTCTGACAAGTCCGAGCTTCATGAGTACGAGCCGAGGATCACACCGAGCACCAGCACGATGAACCAGCCCTCGACGCCGTGCACGATCACGCCCATCCAGAGGCTGCGATAGCGCTTGGCCGCCCAGACGGTGCCGAACGAGCTGGTGATCATGCTGGGCCAGAACCAGATCTTGTGCACGTGATAGAGGCCGAACAGGACGGTGTTGGCGACCCAGTCCCAGCGACCGAAGACCCCGGCCATCCGGGGGAGCAGCACGCCGCGGAACAGCAGCTCCTCGCCGAGCAGGTAGTTGAATGAAAGGCTCACCAGCGTCAGCCCGAGCAGCCACCAGGCTCCGTGGAACTGAGGGTCGGCGAGCCCCTCAATCTGCGCGTACGACGGCTCCCGGAGAGCCGGCAGCCAGTCGGTCCACGCCCTGTCGAGCCCGAGGGCCAGGTACCCGCCGAGGACGTTGGCCCCTATTGCCGGCGCGACCCAGATGAACAGTCGCTTCCGCGGCCTGCCGGTGCGCGGGTCACGCGGCAGATTGAGCCAGATCCGCTCCTTGATCGACTCCCAGTGCAGTCCGCCGAGCTCCGCACGCAGCACGAGCAGGGAGACGACGAACTGCCACATCATCCCGACCACCAAGGCGGCCCAGTAGACGATGCCTGGGTGCAGGGACGTGCGGGCCATGATCGCCGGGGCGACGACGAACGCCAGGACTGCCATCGGAGCGGTCACTGCGGCCCAGATCCCCAGGATCTTGGCTAAGGAGTACTGCGCTGAGCTCTCCGCAGCGCTCAATGGCGCCCGGAGCGACTGTGTTGTGGTCATGCCGTCAGCTTTGGCCTGAGGCAGGCTTGGCACATCGCCCTCCGGGCTCGAGATCGGCGGACGGGATACGCCGCAAGGATGATGCCCGCGTCGACCTGGAGGGCGATGCGGGCGGCGCCGGGTGACCGTACCGTGGTGGGGTGGCCGACCCGACATTGACCAGGCGTGTCATCGACGGCCTCGTCGCCGTGGCGTTCCTGGCCATCGGCTGGATCAGCTCGGGGGCGTTGACGGTAAGGGACCCGTCGTATACCTACACCCCTCGCGGCTGGTTATTCGTGCTGCTCCTGGTATTGGCCACAGTGCCGTACGCGTGGCGCCGCCGTTGGCCGACGGCCGCATTCTTGATCGGTCTCTTCTCGACAACGACACTTTGGCTGCTTGGCTACAACGCAGGTGTCCTGCCCTTGATCTTGCTCTTTGGTGGCTACTTCGTCGCGGTGGCTCGGCCAACCCGGGAAGTCGTTGCCTGCACTGCGGCTTCGCTTGGCTGCTTCGGCCTGCTGTGGTGGACTCCGTCGGGCGCGCCGTTCGGTGCGCCCGAGGCGTTCACCTCCGCCCTCGCTGTGGCGATCGTCCTAGCGTTCGGTCGAACGGGTCGCCTTCGGGTCGACCTCGCCGAGGCGCGCGCCCAGGCGGCCGAGGAGGGGGCCCGGCGAAGGTCGACCGAGGAGCGGCTGCGGATCGCACGCGAGCTGCACGACATCATCGGTCACTCCCTCGGCACCATCGCGGTCCAGGCGGGTGTGGGCCAGCATCTGATGGCGACCGAGCCCCTGAAAGCTGCTGAGGCACTGGACAGCATTTCCCGGATCAGCCGGAGCTCTCTGGACGAGGTCCGGGCCGTGGTCAGTACGCTGCGCGAAGACGAGCCGTCGTACCATCCCGCGCCAGGACTGGCCGACCTGCCTGATCTGGTCCAGACGGTGCGCTCGACCGGCCTGGATGTAGAGCTCACGCTGCCGGACGACCCGGAGGCGATACCCCGCCAGACCGGAGCGGCCGTGTATCGCATCACCCGGGAGGCACTCACCAACGTCGTCCGGCACGCGCACGCCTCAGCGGCGACCGTGCGAGTAGATCACCAGAACGGCCGGGTGGAGGTCGCCGTCCGGGACGACGGTTCGGGGTCGAACGGCGAAGCTCGTCCCGGCACCGGTACGGGACACGGAATCACAGGGATGCGGGAACGAGCAGAGGCCCTCGGTGGCAGCCTCACTGCGGGCGCCTCGACAGACGGCGGGTTCCTGGTAACCGCGAGCCTGCCGGTGGCCTCGGAGAGCCCGCGATGATTTCGGTCGTGGTGGTCGATGACGAGCACCTCGTTCGCTCCGGCTTCGCGGCACTGCTGTCGTCGGATCCCGACATTGAGGTGGTCGGCACCGCCGAATCCGGAGATGCCGCACTGGCCGTCGCCCGCCGGGAGCGTCCGGATGTCATTCTGATGGACATCCGGATGCCCGGCCGAGACGGGGTCAGTGCGACGGCGGCGATTACAGCGGAGCCGGCGTTGTCCAGGACGCGCGTGATCGTGTTGACCACTTTCGATCTCGATGAGTACGTCCATGCCGCCCTCCGCGCCGGCGCAAGCGGGTTCCTCCTGAAGGACGCGCAACCAGCGAATCTGCTGGCGGCGGTGCACCAGGTCGCGGAGGGGGAGTCGGTGCTGGCGCCGTCCCTGGTACGGCGGCTGATCTCGGCGTACGTCGAAGCGCCACTCGCAGCCGCGAAGCCGAAGTGGTTGAACTCCTTGACGGCACGGGAAGTCGAAGTCCTGGCAGCTGTTGCCCGAGGCCTGTCCAACGCCGAGATCGGCGTCACCTTGCACATGTCGGCCGCGACCGCCAAGACCCACGTCGGCAGGCTCCTCACGAAGTTGGGTGTTCGGGACCGCACGCACCTTGTGATCGCCGCCTACGAGGCGGGCCTCGTGGATCGCTGAGTCCACACGGGTATGACAGCCAATTGGTGCCCAGCAGACTTTGGCTTCCAGTCACGCCGACGGCGCCATGAGGGCGGATGCGCTCCCCTTCCTAGGGCGTCGGGCGATCCTGCTCGTCGAAGAGCCGACTCTGGTAGGCGAGCACGATCGCCTGGGCGCGGTCACGGACCTCGAGCTTCTGCAGGACCCTCGTGACGTGGGTTTTGACCGTGGTGTCGCTGATGAAGAGTTCGTGCCCGATCTCGGCGTTGGACATGCCTCTGGCCAGAAGGCGGAAGACGTCCATCTCCTTCGGCGTCAGCGTCCGCACGGCGGCGGGCGGTGGTCGCCGGTGCAAGCCCGTGAATTGCCGGATGACGTTCTTCGTGACGGACGGTGAGAGCAGGGCGTCACCCGCCGCGATCGTGCGCACCGCGGCGATGAGCTGCTCGGGCGGGTCGTCCTTGAGCACGAAGCCGCTCGCGCCCGCGCTCAGCTCCTCGTAGACGTAGTCGTCGAGGTTGAAGGTCGTGAGGATCAGGACCCGCGCGGTCTTGTCCGCGGCGAGGATCCGGCGGGTGGCTTCCAGGCCGTCGAGCTCCGGCATCCGGATGTCCATGAGCACGACGTGCGGATGGAATCGGCGGGCCTGCGCCACCGCCTGGAGCCCGTTCCCGGCCTCGGCGACGACCTCGATGTCAGGCTCGCCCGCGAGGAGCATGCGCAGTCCAGCCCGCACCATCGACTGGTCGTCGACCAGCAGGGCACGGATGGTCACCCAAACCCTCCCGCCGGTATGCCGCCGGTGGCCCTCCTACCAAAGTAGGACGTCTCCTCGTCGCCGGGTGGGAGCAGGAACGCTGCCTTCCGACGATGCGCACCCCGGGTCCCGATCCATAGCGTCATGACCGTCAAGTTCATCCACCGCTCTGGGGCCGCACCGCACGGGGACTTCAGAGTACAACGCAAGGAGTTCCCGATGTCCGTCTTCCACTCCACGCCCTCCGTGCCTGATCGGCACCCCGTTTCCACACCGACCACAGGAGCATCCGAGGCGACCGCCACACCCCGCACCGCCCCCGATCCCTCCCTCTCAGAGATCGATCCGAAGCCGCTGCCGCAATACTCCCTGGGCAAGATCCTCGCGGTCTGGGCCGGTGCAGCGCTGCCCATGGCGGCCATGGCCTGGCTGGTCGCGCCCGGCCTCGCCGGCGCCTTCGCCGACCGGACCGCCTGGCCCAAGGCGCTCGCCCTCTCCCTGACCGCCGGCCTGATCTGGCAGTTCGTCCTCGTCCTCCTGCTCGTTCATCGGGAGCAAGGCACTCTTCGCTGGTCCGTGTTGAAGGACGCCCTGTGGCTGCGCGCGCCGAGGAGTCCGAGGACCGGCCGCCGGGGCGGCTGGCTCTGGCTGCTCGCCGGTCCCTTCGTGATCCTGGTCTACGCCAGGGAAGAGGTGCCGAAGATCCCCGCTCCCGTCGGCCGTGACCTCGGGGACTTCCTACAGTCGGCTGTGGGCCAGGAGTTCTTCTCCGGCAACTGGCCCTGGTTCGCTGTGATCGTCGTCATGGGGATCTTCAACACTGTGCTCGGCGAGGAGCTGATGTTCCGCGGCCTGCTCCTCCCCCGCATGCAAGGCGTCTTCGGCAAGTGGGATTGGGTGGCCAACGGCGTCCTCTTCGCCTTCTATCACCTGCACGTGCCGTGGGCGATCCCGGGCCGCTTCCTCAACATCTTCATCCTCTCGTTCCCGGCGAAGCGGTACCGGAGCGCAGTGCTCTCGATCATCGCGCACAGCTCGCAGACGGTCGTGTTCAGCA
>DATFQP010000079.1:0-10072 GCA_035264145.1 Propionibacteriaceae bacterium | reverse complement strand
GGCCTGCGAACCGTGACTGAGTACTTCGTCGACCGCAATTACACCGCCGACGGCCGGCTGGTCGACCGACGCCAACCCGACGCGTTGATCTCCGATCCCGCATTGGCTGCTCGTCGGGCGGTGGATGCTGCCCGCGACGGTCGCGCCGACTCGTTCTGCACGCACGGAGACTCACCGTCGGCGGTCGAGATGGCCCGCGCCGTCCGAGACGCCGTACTGGCTGCGGGCATCACGATCGCTCCGTTCGTCGAGGGGCCATGACCCGCCGGCTGATCGACTACGGTCCCACGGCCGCCTTGCTGGAATGCGAGGACCTTACGGAGGTAATCGGGCTGCTTCCGCAGCTGCGCGAACAACCCAAGATCAACGAAGTCGTCCCAGGGGCTCGCACGGTTCTTCTCCGGCTCGCCGCCCCGCTGGACCAGGCGGACTGTCGCATGCTGAACTCCATGACGCCCATCGGCGCGGAAATCCACGAACAGGTTCGAATCCGCGTCGAGGTCGATTACTGCGGGGAGGACCTTCCGACGGTGGCCGACCAGGTCGGGACCACGCCTGCCGAGGTGGTGGAGTTGCACACCGGGCAGATATGGACCGTCGGCTTCTGCGGGTTCGCGCCCGGCTTTGCTTACCTGCAAGGCGAACACGACCGGTTGCGGGTCGCCCGGCGGCAGCAGCCGCGCCCGAACGTGCCCGCCGGTGCCGTCGGTTTGGCGGACTCGTGGTCGGGAATCTATCCACGAGCCGGCCCCGGCGGCTGGCAACTCATCGGCCGAACCGACGCTCAGTTGTGGGACCTCAACCGGACGCCGCCTGCGTTGCTGGAGCCGGGCTTCCAAGTTCAGTTCATCCCGACGGCATCGTGATCTTCGTCGAGCAGACCGGGCCGCTGGCGTTGATCGAGGACCTCGGCCGGCCGGGCTTGGCGCATCTCGGCGTTTCCCCGTCCGGCGCCGCCGATCGAGGCTCGTCCGCCCTGGCGAACCGGCTCGTCGGCAATCCGGAGACGGCCGCTGTGATAGAGGTGACGCTTGGCGGCCTGATCATTGTGGCGAGGCACTTCCATTGGGCCGCGATCACCGGTCCGCTCACTCAACTGTGGATCAACCAACAACCGGCAGCGTCCCATGCCCCCTTCGTCCTCCACCCGGGTGACCGCCTCAGGGTCGACCCACCGGCCGACGGGATCCGCAACTACCTCGCCGTTCGCGGTGGCCTGCAGGTCCCAGAGGTCCTGGGCAGCAGGGCTACCGATGTCTTGTCCGGGTTGGGTCCGGAGCCGCTTCAATCGGGCGTATCGATTGTCGTGGGCCACGCCACCGGTTCACTTCCCGGCGTCGATCTCGCCCCTCCGCATCCGCCGAACAAACGCCTGGCCGTCCTCCCCGGTCCCCGCCGCGACTGGTTCACCGATCAGGCGTGGAGCGTGTTGCAGGAGAGCTTATGGACCGTCTCCGCCGAGGCGGACCGGGTCGCCGTGCGGCTGGAGGGTCCTCGCCTGGACCGGCGAATTCGGCACGAATTGCCGTCGGAGGGTCTGATCCGCGGCGCCATCCAGGTCCCGTCGGCCGGCCAGCCGTTGATCTTCATCGCCGATCATCCAGTGACCGGTGGTTATCCGGTGATCGGCGTGCTGACCGATCGGGCTGCTGATGACGCGGCCCAGCTCCGACCCGGAGATCAGGTCAGCCTCCATCGCTAGACTCCCGGAGTTAGGGCGGTCGATCTCCGCCCGTTCTGCTCGCCCGGAGGACTCGTGGTCATTCGCAAAGTGCTCGTTGCCAACCGAGGCGAAATCGCGGTACGGGTCATCCGGGCGGCGGCCGACGCCGGTTTGCCGAGCGTCGCCATCTATGCCGACGCCGACGCCGACGGCCTCTTCGTCTCGCTGGCCGACGAAGCGTATGCGCTCGACGGGGCCACTCCCGCCGAGACCTACCTCGATGTGGCCAAGATCCTGCAGATCGCGCAGAGAAGTGGCGCCAACGCCGTTCATCCGGGGTACGGATTCCTGGCCGAGAACGCGGCCTTCGCCCAGGCCGTGATGGATGCCGGGCTGATCTGGATCGGTCCACCACCGTCCGCGATCGAGGCTCTCGGCGACAAGGTCAAGGCTCGACACATTGCCGAGCAGGTGGGCGCCCCGCTCGTTCCCGGCACCGCCGATCCGGTAGCCAACGCGGCGGCGGTCGCTGCGTTCGCGGAGGAACACGGGCTGCCGATCGCTATCAAGGCGGCCTACGGTGGCGGTGGTCGCGGTCTGAAGGTTGCCCGCGAGATGGCCGAGATTCCCTCGCTCTTCGAGTCCGCGACCCGAGAGGCCGTGACGGCGTTCGGCCGCGGCGAGTGCTTCGTGGAGCGCTATCTGGACAAGCCGCGACATGTCGAAACCCAATGTCTGGCCGACAGTCACGGCAATGTGGTGGTCGTCTCGACGCGCGACTGCTCGCTGCAGCGGCGATACCAGAAGCTGGTCGAGGAGGCACCGGCCCCGTTCCTCTCCACCGGGCAGCGTGATCGGCTCTACTCAGCTTCCAAGGCGATACTCAAGGCTGCTGGCTATGCCGGTGCCGGAACCTGTGAGTTCCTGATCGGACAGGACGGCATCATCTCGTTCCTCGAGGTCAACACCCGGTTACAGGTCGAGCATCCGGTGTCGGAGGAGGTGACCGGGCTGGATCTGGTGCGGGAGATGTTCCGGATCGCGAATGGTGAGGCCCTCGGTTACGACGACCCGGCGATCATCGGCCATTCGATCGAGTTCCGGATCAACGCCGAGGACCCGGGACGCAACTTCCTTCCTGCGCCGGGCACCTTGATCAACTGGCGGGCACCGGCCGGGCCCGGCGTCCGGGTGGACGAGGGATACCTGAGCGGCATGACCGTACCGGGCAGCTTCGACTCACTGGTCGCCAAGATCATCGTCAGCGGCGCCGATCGCTCGCAGGCCATCGCCCGAGCCCGCCGGGCGCTGAGCGAGCTTGTCGTCGAGGGCATGCCCACCGTCACGCCTTTCCATCTGGCAGTGCTGGACGACCCCGCTTTCACCGCGGCCGGCGGCGAGTTCCGGGTACACACTCGCTGGATCGAAACCGAGTGGGCGGCCGAGATCCCCCCGTATTCCGGTCCACCGCCCTCGGTCCCCGAGTCGATCGAGCGTGAGCGAGTCGTCGTCGAGGTCAACGGGAAACGACTGGAGGTCGTCGTTCCGGCCGGCTTCGGCGGTGCCAATGGTTCAGCGGGTCCGGCGCGCTCGCGAAAACCCGTCCGGCGCGGTGGCAGTGGTTCGAGCGTGAAGAGACCCTCGGGAAATGCGTTGACCTCTCCCATGCAGGGCACGATCGTCCAGGTCGCGGTCAGCGAGGGTCAGGTGGTCGAGCCGGGGGATCTCGTCGTCGTGCTGGAGGCCATGAAGATGGAGCAGCCCCTGAACGCCCATCGCGGTGGAAAGATCATTAACTTGGCCGCGTCGGCGGGGGCGACTGTCACCAGCGGTGCGACCCTGTGTGAGATCGTCGACGCCTGACCCGGTGGGGTTGAGAAGTGAGTAAGAACCGGCTCAGGCTTGATTGATGTGCCACCTTCCTGGGCAAACTGGAAATCGTGTCTGAGCTAGTCGTGCTGCTGTTGCTGCTCGTGGTCATCGGCGGCGGTGCGGCGTTGTATCGGCGGCATTCGGTACAACAGCGAGAGGCGGCCGAGCGCGCCGAGCTGGAGTCGGTACTGACGACGTCACGGCGGGCAGCGGATGAGGACGTCACGAAATTCGGTGAAGAGCTGCAGCGTCTGGACTCCGATGTGGCCGGCCACGCCCTGGACGAGCCGATGCAGCAGGACTACCAACGTGCGCTGGATGCCTACGACGACGCCAAAGTCTCACTCGATGCGGTGCGCAGACCGGAGGAGATCCGCCACGTCACCGAAATTCTCGAAGACGGTCGGTACGCCGTGGCCTGCGTCAAGGCGCGAATCGCGGGTCAGCCGCTGCCGGCCAAACGACCTCCATGTTTCTTCAATCCCGCTCACGGACCGTCCTCGCGCGATGTGGAATGGGCCCCGCCCGGTGGTGTCCCCCGAGCGGTGCCGGCGTGCCCGGCGGACGCCGAACGGGTGCTGGCCGGCGCTGATCCCTACATTCGCACGGTGCAGGTTGGCGCACAGCGGGTGCCCTACTGGCAAGGTGGTCAGGCGTATGCGCCGTGGGCTCAGGGTTACTACAGCCGGTGGAACGGCAGCGACCTGCTGGCTGGAGCGCTGATCGGAAGTTTCCTGTTCGGCGGGATGGGCAACGTTTTCGGCGGGGTCGGGGAGGGCGTCGGTGCCCTCGGTGAAGGTGTGGGCGACGCTGTCGGTGGTATCGGAGAGGGCTTCGGGGAGATCGGCGGAGGAATCGGCGACATGTTCGGGGACATGTTCGACGGCTAGGCCGCCAACTCCCCGATCAGCTGCTTGAGGGTCTCCGAGCAACCGGAATTGATCTTGATAGTGGCGAGGTCGTCGCCGCGGGTCGAGCCTCGGTTTATGATCAGCACGGGTCGGCCGTGTTTGGCGTTGTGCCGGACGAAGCGAAGACCGGACATCACGGTGAGCGAGGATCCGAGCACGACGAGCACGTTTCCGGTCTCGACCAACCGGTAGGCGCTCTCGACTCGGGCCTTGGGCACTGCCTCGCCGAAGAAGACCACGTCCGGTTTCAGGCGGCCGCCGCAGACCAGGCAATCAGCCAGCACGAAGCGCCGCCACTGTTCGACTACGGCGTCGCCGTCCGGCCGCAACTCCGCGTGTTGCAGAACGGGTGGTTGGTTCAGATCCGGATTGAGTCGACCCAGCCGATCTTGGAGGACCCGACGAGACGAGCGGTGTCCACAGTCGAGACAGACGACGCCACTGATGTCTCCGTGCAGCGTGATCAGGGGAGAACTGCCGGCGCTGGCATGCAGACCGTCGATGTTCTGGGTGATCACGCCACGCAGTCCAGCCGCCTGCAGATCAACCAAGGCGCGATGTCCGTCGTTCGGGCTGGCTTGGCCTATCCGCCGCCAGCCGAGGAACGAGCGGGCCCAGTATCGCCGCCGCGCCTCCGTTGAGGACACGAACTCCCCGTACTGCATGGGCGTCGCCCGAACCGAGGTTGGGCCACGGTAGTCGGGGATGCCGGAGTCGGTGGACATGCCGGCTCCGGTAAGCGCCACCCAGCTTCGATCACGGAGCAGGTTGACGGCGGCTTCCATACCAGGCGGGGCCAGCACCGTCACGGCTAAACCGTACTTGGCGCGGCAAGGCAGCGCGGCCGCGCTTTGCTGCCAACCTGGAGCCCGCTCGTGAAGGGGCGGCACGCGTGCCCTTGGCGACCGCAGCCTCAGCTGGCCGACCGCTTGCCGTGGAGTCGCCGTGCTGCCTCGGCCAGGGAGCCAGTGAGCGACGGGTACACGGTGAAAGCTCCGGAGACCTGGTCCACCGTCAGCCGCTCGGCCACCGCGATCGAGATGGGATAAATCAACTCGCTGGCTCTCGGTGATACGACCACGCCGCCGATGACAATGCCCGTGGCCGGTCGGCAGAAGAGTTTCACGAAACCGTCACGACTGCCCTGCATCTTCGCTCGCGCGTTGCCACGCAACGGCAGGGTCACCGAGCTGGCCGGCACCTCGCCGGCATCGACCTGCTTCTGGGTCACTCCGACGGTCGCGATCTCTGGTGCGGTGAAGACGTTGGAGGAGACGTTCGCGAGGTCGAGCGGCGTAACGGCGTCACCCAACGAGTGCCACATCGCGATCCGGCCTTGCATGGCGGCTACCGAGGCCAGCATCAAGACGCCGGTGCAGTCCCCGGCGGCATAGATGCCTCGCGCGGAAGTTCGCGAAACCCGGTCGACCGTGATGAATCCCCCACGTCCGCGGTCGACCCCGGCATCCTCCAACCCGATGCCGGACGTGTTGGGAACGGAGCCGACCGCGAGCAGGCAATGGGAGCCGGTGACCTCCCGGCCGTCGGTGAGGTGCACCGTCACCTTGTCACCGTCACGGGTGACCGCTTGGGCTCGAGACTTGGACATCACCGTCATACCGCGCCGGACGAAGACGTCTTCGAGGACCTGAGCGGCGTCGGAATCCTCGCCGGGCAGAACCCGGTCGCGGGAGGACACCAGCACGACGTCGACGCCAAGGGCCTCGTACGCGCTGGCGAACTCTGCCCCGGTCACACCGGAGCCAACCACGATCAGCCGATCCGGTAGCTCACCCAGCCCGTACACCTGCGTCCAGGTCAGGATCCGTTCGCCGTCGGGCTTCGCCTCGGGCAGCTCCCGAGGGCGAGCGCCGGTGGCCAACAAGATCACGTCGGCGCCGAGAGTCGATTCGCCGGTGTCGGTCTGTACGACCACCCGATCGGGTCCATCGAGCCGGCCTTGGCCGATGACGATCTCGACGTTCTCTCGCTGGACCCGGTCGACGATGTCGGCGGACTGGCTGTTGGCGAGCTCGAGCACTCGGTGGTTCACCGCCGCAAGATCAACATAGACACTCGAATTCACGCTGCCGTGAGCAGTGGGTCCGAACCGCAACCCCAGCTCGGCAGATTCCCGCACCCCGGTCATCACCTCAGCCGTGGCAATCAGCGTCTTCGACGGTACGCAGTCGGTCAGCACCGCAGATCCGCCAAGACCGTCAGACTCAACAAGTGTCACTTCGCCGCCCAACTGGCTGCCGACCAGCGCGGCTTCGTACCCGCCAGGACCGCCACCGACGATCACTACCCGGGTCACCCACGCATTCTTTCACGGGACATCCGGCGGGAACCTGGTCGAAGCGGAGCCACGACGTTGCCCTGTCCATGCTCCCCCGCGGGCGATAGCCTCCTGCCGTGCTGTACGCGGCTTACGGGAGCAATCTGGATCCCCGGCAAATGGCTCGGCGCTGCCCGCATTCGCCCTTGCGTAGCACTGGCTGGCTGCCCGGCTGGCGGATCACGTTCGGCGGCGAGGGCTGGGACGGGGCGCTGCCGACCTTGGTGGAGGACACAGGCTCACAGATCTTCGTCGCGCTGTACGACGTGACCGACGCCGACGAGTCGACCCTCGATGGTTGGGAGGGCGCCGACCAGGGCCTGTATCGCAAGGTCCGGGTTCGAGTCGCCACGCTTGAGGGCGAGCAGCCGGCCTGGGCCTATGTCCTCGACGACTTCGAGGGCGGCATCCCCAGCGCACGCACGTTGGGTCTGCTGGCCGACGCTGCCGAAGCTGCGGGCGCCCCGGCAGACTACGTCGCCGAATTGCGTTCCCGGCCCTGCGCCAGCGGTTGGTAGCGGTCAGCTCCCCCAGGGTCCGGAGCCTCCTTGGCCCGTGCCCACCGAGCTGCTCGCCGCCACCGCGCCGCGAATCGTCGCCCTATAGTGCCGCCATGAGCGTCGACGTGGGCGAAGCCGTAGGTTCAGAAGACCTTGCACGCGAAGCGGCCGAGTTCCTGCGGAACCGCTTCGCGGTCCCCTCGATCGATCTTGCCTTCGTGCTGGGATCAGGCTGGTCGGCGGCCGCTGACGACCTTGGTGTTGAAATCGGCCGGTGCGCCCTGCCAGATGTTCCCGGCTGTGCCCGTCCGACGGTGATCGGGCACGGCGCCATCCTGCGGCTGGTTCGTACCTCCGCTGGCAAGGTGGCGGCAATCTTCACCGGACGTACGCACCTGTACGAGGGCCGCGGCATTGGGCAAGTGGTGCATCCGATCCGAGCCGCGGCCGCCGCCGGCGCACAGGTCCTGGTGCTCACCAATGGCAGCGGCGGACTCAACCCGCGCTGGCCTGCGGGCACGCCGGTGCTTATCCGGGATCACATCAACTTGACCGGTAGCACACCTCTGGTTGGACCCAGATTTCTCGATCTGTCCGAGGTCTATTCCATCCGGCTGCGTGATCTTGCTCGAGCCGTCGAGCCCGGCCTGGACGAAGGCATCTACGTCCAGTTCCACGGACCCCAGTTCGAGACTCCCGCCGAAGTCAGGATGGCCGGCGTCGTCGGAGGCGACCTGGTCGGAATGTCGACCGCTCTGGAAGCGATCGCCGCCCGGGAAGCGGGGTTGGAGGTGCTCGGTATCTCATTGATCACCAATCTCGCCGCGGGCATTTCGCTGACACCGTTGAGCCACGAGGAAGTGCTGGCGGCTGGTCAGAAGGCGGCTCCACGGCTGCGCACGCTGCTCGCCGGAATATCCGCCGTCCTGTGACGGCGCCACAGGCTCTCTCGGATGACCTGCTGAGCATGGTCGTCGCCTGGACACGGCAGGATCCAGACCCGGTCACCCGATCGCAGGCGGACGAGCTTGTCTGCGCGGCCAGAACCGGCGATCTGGCTGCCGTGGCGGAGCTGACCGACGCCTTCTCCGGTCGGCTCCAGTTCGGCACGGCCGGCCTGCGGGGGCCGCTTGGTCCTGGTCCCAGCCGGATGAACCGCGTAGTCGTCGGCCAGGCCGCCGCAGGACTGGCCAGCTATCTGCTCGATCGCGGCCTGCCTGGAGGTCCGGTGTTGATCGGCTACGACGCCCGGAAAAACTCCGATGTCTTCGCCAGGGACACAGCCGAGATCATGGCCGGAGCGGGGTTCAGCCCGCTTCTCACCGATGGCCCGTTGCCCACTCCGGTAGCGGTCTTTGGAATTCGCCATTTCTCCTGCGTCGCCGGCATTGTGGTCACGGCGTCGCACAACCCGCCCCAGGACAATGGCTACAAGGTCTACCTGGGAGACGGGTCGCAGATCGTGCCACCCGCCGACGCGGACATCGCCTCGCGGATCTCTGAGATTGCCAGACATGACCTCAACGACGTAGCCCGCTCCACTGATTACGTCATCCTCGGCGGCGAGCTGGTTTCGGCCTATCTCGAGCGGATCGCGTCGTTGGTACCGAGGGACGCTGAGCGCGATCTGCGCTGGGTCTACACGCCGTTGCACGGAGTCGGCGCTGCCGTCGTGACCGCAGCGGTTGCCGCCGCTGGATTCCAGGCAGCGAGCGTCGTAGCCGAGCAAGCCGAACCGGATCCCGCCTTTCCGACCGTGGCGTTTCCCAACCCGGAGGAACCGGGCGCCATCGATCTCGCGTTGGCCCAGGCGGAGAGGACCCGGGCAGATCTGGTGGTTGCCAACGACCCCGATGCTGACCGGTGTGCGGTGGCAGCTCCGATCGGTGGGCATTGGCGAATGCTGCGTGGCGACGAGCTAGGCGCGCTGCTGGCCGACGACGCCTTGCGCCGCGAAGTTCACGGTACGTATGCCTGCTCGATCGTCTCCAGTTCCTTGCTGTCGGTGATGGCCGCAGAATCTGGGCAGCCGTTCAGCTACACCCCCACCGGTTTCAAGTGGATTGGTCGTGTGCCGGGGCTGGCCTTCGGCTACGAGGAAGCGCTCGGGTACTGCGTCGACCCGGCAGCCGTACGTGACAAGGACGGCATCTCCGCCCTCATTCGGGTCTTGGCGCTGGCGGCTGAGTGCAAGGCGGAGCGCTCCACGCTGGCCGATCGGCTCGACGGCATCGCCCGCAGGTACGGCGTTTACGAGACTGATCAACTGTCCGTCCGATTCGGCGATCTCAAGGCCATCGCTGATGTGATGGCCGGGCTTCGGGCGCGGCCGCCCAAACTACTGGCCGGTCAGCCGGTAGCCGTGACGGATCTGATCGATGGCATCGAGCAGTTGCCGGCTACCGACGCAATCCAGTTGGCGGGCCAGGCATTTACCGTTGTGGTGCGCCCCTCCGGCACCGAACCAAAGCTCAAGTGCTATCTCGAGGCGCGGATGCCGCCGCCGCCCAGCGCCGACCTACCATCGGCGCGGGAGGAGGCCCGCTCCCTGCTCCAAAGACTCCGTGCCGATCTGCCGACCGTTCTTGGCTTGGCCAATATCTGACCTCCTAGGTACTGGCTGAATCCTCGCTGATCGCGCTATCGAGCGCTAATATCTTCTGTACGTACTGGCTGGCGCAAAAACATGTTGTGCAACACTCAGGGGGAGCCATGGGCGAACAGACTCACATCCAGGCGGCGGAAGTGCACGAGACGCTGGCCAGGCACGTACTGACCGACGGCATGA
>DATFQP010000078.1:0-5198 GCA_035264145.1 Propionibacteriaceae bacterium | reverse complement strand
CATGGCTTCGAGAACGGCGTCGAGGCGGCGGAACCGCTCCTCGGCCTGCCGGCGGTACTTCTCGATCCACTTGGTCATCAGGTCGAACACCTCGGCCTCCAGGTGACGAGGACGCCGCTGGGCATCCCGGCTGTGACTAACCAGCCCGGCGTCTTCCAGCACGCGCAGGTGCTTCGAGACGGCCTGGACCGAGACTCCATACGGCTGGGCGAGCTCACCCACCGTGGCGTCACCAATAGCCAGCCGCGCGACCATGTCCCGCCGGGTCGGATCGGCCAATGCCGCAAAGATCCGCGACAGCTGATCCTCTGACATCCATCGCCTCCGTATTCAACCAACTGGTTGTAAAGACAGTAATCTGTCCGGGACCGAATGTCAACCAGATGGTTGAAGACGCGGTGTCACCACGCCCTACCAGCCGCGCGCCCGCCACTCTGACAGGTGAGGGCGCTCGTCACCCAGCGTTGTGTCGTCGCCATGGCCAGGATGGACCACCGTGTCGTCGGAGAAGCGAGCGAAGATCTTTCTCTCGAGGTCGGTCATCAGAGTGCCGAAATCTGTCGGGTTGGTCGTCCTGCCGGGGCCACCCGGAAACAGACCGTCACCGGTGAAAAGATGGGTATTCGGCCCGCCGGCATAGGCCAATGCAATCGAGCCGGGCGTGTGTCCGACAAGACCGATCACCTCCAGGAACTCCTCGCCGAGCTCGATCCGGTCGCCGTCCCAGGCCCCCGTCAAACCTTGGACGCCGGTGCCCTCGGCGATGGCGGCGAGGTCGGGCTGCCCGGCAACCAGGCGTGCGCTCGTGGCGGCAGCCATACGTCCGAGGGCCTGCCAATGATCACCGTGGCGATGGGTGGTGACGATTGTCTGCAGTGGTTGCCCGGCGAGCAGTCCAAGAAGTCGATCATGATCATTGGCCGCGTCGATCAACACACTCGGGCCGTGCTGGGGCTGAAGCAGGTAGGCGTTGTTGTCCATCGGACCGACACTTAATTTGATCATGGTCACGCTCGAGGAGAGCTTCTCGACCAACGGCCGGCCTCGCGGCGTGACGTGCCCGCGGCTTTCCATGATCATTCCTTTCTAGAAGGCCGGGAGATGCAGCTGGCCACCGCCCGTGACCGCCGAACTATCGACACGATTCGTCACCCAGCCGAGCAGCGAAGAGCTGCTGCCCGTGATGGGACGTGGCTCGCCTGAACGACCGAGCTGGATGGTGAATCCGGAGTCCGAGGTCAGCACCAACCGTGGGAACTCGTCACGATCCCGCAGGCGGAAAGCACACCACTCCAGTAGCCATTCGGCAGTCTGCTGATCGATGTCACCGACGTCGAAGCCGACATCAAGGTCGACATGATGAATGATCACCTCGAGCAGCCGGGCCAAGGGAAGCAGCCGGGCCGGCACGCGCATCCCGCCGCGCATTTCCACCACGGCATCCCACGCACCAGCCCGGTCGAGCGCGTCGAATGCCTCGCCGAGTCGCCCGGCTGAGGTGTCCAGGTCGACCTGCAGCTCGAGACCCGGGCGTCCGGCCCCCGCCTCGATATCGCTTTCCCGTTGATTGGCGGAGGAGTACATGTCCTGGCGCACACCGGTCCGGGCCCATTCCGTAAGACGCCCGATGGCGTCCGCCTGCCGAGCAAGGTGGGTTGCCACGTGCGCTCGGGTCCAGTTGGGCAGCCGGCTGGTACGCCGCCAATCCTCATCGCTGACCGCGATCGTGTCACCGAGCAGCCGGTGGGTCGCCTGGGCGACCAGGGAACGCACGGTCCCCAGCTGATCCGCGGCCGTCGCTGTGGGGGCAGTCATGGACCAACGGTAGTGGTCCGCCGGCGACTCGGGAGCCGCGGTGCTAAGCGGTTCAGCGCTGTCGGGCGCGGCACATAGCATGTGCACCGTGACCGACAGTCTCGTCGTTCGGGGTGCCCGCGAGCACAATCTGAGAAACATCTCTCTGGAATTGCCCCGTGACGCATTGATCGTGTTCACCGGGCTGTCGGGATCGGGCAAGTCGAGCCTCGCCTTCGACACGATCTTCGCCGAGGGCCAGCGCCGCTACGTTGAGTCCCTGTCGGCGTACGCCCGTCAGTTCCTCGGCCAGATGGACAAGCCGGATGTCGACTTCATCGAGGGCCTGTCGCCTGCGGTGTCCATCGATCAGAAGTCCACCAGCCGCAATCCGCGGTCGACGGTCGGCACCATCACCGAGGTCTATGACTATCTCCGTCTCCTCTACGCGCGTGCCGGCCGACCGCATTGCCCCGTGTGCGGTGAACCGATCAGTCGGCAGTCGCCGCAGCAGATCGTTGATCGACTGCTGGCGCTCGAGGAGGGCACCCGCTTTCAGGTGCTCGCCCCTGTCGTCCGTGGTCGCAAGGGAGAGTACGTCGAGGTCTTCCGTCAACTGGCCGGGGCTGGTTTCAGCCGGGCAAGGGTCGACGGCGTGGTGGTGCAACTGACCGAGCCTCCCACCCTTGACAAGAAGTACAAGCACTCGATCGACGTCATTGTGGACCGGCTCGCGGTCAAGCCCAGCGTCAAGCAGCGACTCACCGACTCGGTCGAAACCGCGCTGGCGCTGGCTCAAGGCGTCGTCTCCATCGACTTCGTGGACCTTGATCCGTCAGATCCGCTGAGGGAACGGCGCTACTCGGAGCGAATGGCCTGCCCGAACGATCATGACATCGCGATCGACGAGCTGGAGCCGCGCCAGTTCTCCTTCAACGGGCCCTGGGGAGCGTGTCCGGCTTGCTCTGGTCTGGGGACGCGGATGGAGGTCGATCCGGAGCTCGTGGTGCCGGACGACGAAAAGAGCCTTGCGCAGGGAGCGATCGCGCCCTGGGCATCGGCTCACGTCGCCGACTACTTCCAGCGGCTGATCGAGGCACTTGGGGACAGCTCGGGTTTCAGCATGACCGTGCCGTGGCACCGGCTCCCGGCGGCGGCGCAGAAGCTGCTGTTGTACGGGGTGCCAGGACAAGTGCACGTGCGTTATCGCAACCGGTACGGCCGAGAGCGCAGCTACAACGCCAAGTACGAGGGAGTCGTCTCCTACATCGAGCGCCGGCACGCCGAAGCGGAGTCGGACACCTCCCGTGAGCGGTTCGCCGGTTACATGCGAGAAGTGCCGTGTCATTCCTGCCACGGTGCCCGGCTGAAGCCCACATCTCTGGCCGTCACTGTCGGTGGCAAGAACATCGCAGAGATCTCCGCCATGTCGATCGACGAATCGGCCGCATTTCTGCAGCAGCTGGAGCTGACCGACCGAGAGCAGCAAATCGCCCAGCGAGTGCTCAAGGAGATCAACGAGCGGCTCAAGTTCCTGCTCGATGTCGGCCTGGACTACCTGTCGCTCAGCCGTCCCACGGCCAGCCTGTCCGGCGGTGAAGCGCAGCGCATCCGGCTTGCCACGCAGATCGGCTCAGGTCTCGTCGGCGTGTTGTACGTGTTGGACGAACCCAGCATCGGGCTGCACCAGCGGGACAATCGGCGGCTGATCGAGACTCTGATCCGGCTGCGGGACCTCGGCAACACCCTGATCGTGGTGGAACACGATGAGGACACCATCCGCAACGCGGACTGGGCGGTGGACATCGGTCCGGGCGCCGGTGAGCACGGCGGTCACGTCGTTGTCTCCGGGCCGGTCGAGGACCTGCTCAACCATCCCACTTCCTTGACCGGTGCCTATCTCTCTGGTCGGCGCAGCATTTCGCTGCCGGCCAGCAGGCGGCCTCGGGTCAGGGGGCGAGAGGTCACCGTACACAACGCGGCTGAACACAACCTGCGCGACGTCACTGTGCAGTTTCCGCTGGGCCAGATGATCGCCGTGACCGGAGTATCCGGATCGGGGAAGTCGACGCTGGTCAACAGCATCTTGTACACCGCGTTGGCCAAACGCCTCTACAACGCGCGCGAGGTGCCCGGGCGGCATCGCTCGATCAGCGGCGCCGATCAGATCGACAAGGTCATCCATGTCGACCAGTCGCCCATCGGCCGTACGCCACGCTCCAATCCCGCGACCTACACCGGGGTCTTCGACCACGTCCGCAAGCTGTTCTCCGAGACACCTGAAGCCAAGGTGCGCGGCTATCAACAGGGCCGGTTCTCATTCAACGTCAAGGGCGGTCGCTGTGAGAACTGCACCGGTGACGGGACCATCAAGATCGAGATGAACTTCCTGCCCGATGTGTACGTACCGTGCGAGGTCTGCCACGGCGCCCGTTACAACCGGGAGACGCTGGAGGTGCACTACAAGGGCAAGTCCATTGCCGAGGTGCTGGACATGTCGATCGAGGAGGGCTTGGAGTACTTCGCGGCGCTACCGGCGATCGCTCGGCACCTGCGCACTCTGGTCGACGTCGGTCTCGGCTATGTGCGGTTGGGGCAGCCGGCGCCTACCCTGTCCGGCGGCGAGGCCCAGAGGGTGAAGCTGGCCAGCGAGTTGCAGAAGCGGTCCACCGGGCGCACGTTGTACGTGCTGGATGAACCGACCACCGGCCTGCACTTCGAGGACATCCGCAAGCTGCTCGGCGTCCTCGGCAAGCTCGTCGACGCTGGGAACACCGTGGTCGTCATCGAGCACAACCTCGACGTGATCAAGACCGCTGACTGGCTGATCGATATGGGTCCCGAAGGCGGCTCCCGGGGCGGCATGATCATCGCCGAGGGCACACCGGAGCAGATCGCTGCCAACCCCGACTCCTACACGGGTGACTTTCTCCGGCCGATCCTGGCCGGTCGTTCAGTCCCGCTGGGACCACAGCCGGACTTGATCGAGTTTGGGCCGGATACGGCAGCCACCGATAGCCAGCCTGCGGCAATCGCGAAGCGGGGCTCGGAGAGCAAGGCTCCGGCCAAGAATGTTTCCGCGAAGAAGATCTCGGCGAAGAAGGCGCGAGCTGCCGCTTCCGACGTTGCTACGGCACCCGATGGCAGGCGGGTTCCGGTCGGCAAGGCGAGCTGACACGCGTCGAACTTAGGCGGGTCCGGGTTCGTCTAAACGGGACAGGCGGTCCCACCGAGGACGACAGCCGCCGCTCGCCCACCGACCCTTGGAGGCCCCATGTCCGACCAGCCGAACGCCGAGCCGATTTCCGGACCGGCGGTCGCGTCGTCGCGGCGAACCGTTCTGCGTGCCGCAGGATTCCTGGCGGCCGCCGGGGGAGCCGCCGTGGTCACCGCTTGCGCGGCTG
>DATFQP010000077.1:0-8406 GCA_035264145.1 Propionibacteriaceae bacterium | reverse complement strand
CTGCGTGCCCTCCGACGACCTGCAGCCAAGGCTCGACCTTGCGCCAGTAGAGCATTGGATCGGTGATGACATTGGGCCGTACGTTGATGTCATACGAGACGCCGGCTCGAACGGTCTGCATCCACTCCAACAAGACCTCGGCACCCGGGCTCACGACGCAGGACAGCGAGGCGATGTGAAGCCAATCGTCGGCAGTGAGAGAGGGCAGCTCGTCAGGCTGCCAGCCGAAGTTGGCCGTCTCGGCAAAGTGAAACGTGTAGCTCGCGACCCCCTGCTCATTGAGGCTGACTATCGCCAGCGAGGTGGCTTCTCCAGATTCGGCCGCCAGGTCTAGCTCAACGCCAGCACCATCGATATAGCTCCGCAACTGCTGGCCGAACGTGTCGGTGCTTAGTCGGCCAAGGAAATGGGTGGTGACTCCGAGACGGCCCAAGGCGACCGCCGAATTCATTGGGCCGCCGGCCGAGAGGGCCGACCACGTGCTACCAGCCGCGTCCTGGGGGCCGTCGGGTGACCGGATGAGATCGATGAGTGTCTCGCCGCAGACCACGAACCGCGTCATGAGCACAACCTAGTGGAGGACACCATCTCGTCATCTGACTATCGATCACCGTTGCATATTCGCTGGGCCGAACTCTTCCCACAGCCGCGGCGGAAGCGCTTGCTGGCTGATCCTGGCAAGCAGTTGCCCGAAGGAATAGTTCGGATCAACATCGCTCACGCGCTCAATACAGCAATTCATCATGGCGCCGTCACCGCAGATCCAGGCACAGAATCCGAGCAGGCACAGCGGCGCCGCCTCGAGCGGAGGGACTGTCCGTGCCACCACACGCGCCCACACCTGACGATGCTGCTCAGCGTCCTTCCCGCTGATCATTGCCCAGGCCACGTCCCGGGCCTTGACCTCGCGGGCCAACAAGCCCAATCGGGCGCACGTGCGATCGTCCGGAGGCGCCTGTTGTGTCAGGGAGGTCACAACGATCGTTCGCATGAGGTCGCAACGCTCTGCCGAGGCGAGCCCATCGATATACGGTGATTCCCGTCCGACGATCCGCGAAAGCTCTGGGTATTCGTCCTCGGCCGGGCCGCTCACGTCCGCTTCAAGTGCTCGCCGGTCAGGCCGGGTAGCCAACCCGGCGTATACCGCTTGGGCAGCGACTGGAGAAGAACGGGGGTCGTACGGCTGGCCGTCCGACGGGCAGCAACCGCTGGTGCACATCAATGACCACCAGCGCTGACCATCGACTAACAAAACGTCCTGCAATCCGGAGGGAGTAAGCTCCCACGCCATCTCCATCAGCAGCTCGCGAACCTGAGGATTGATGCTGTAGCCGATAAGAACCAGGTGCTGGACGCCGTGCTTAGCGACCAGCCGGGCAATCTGTGCTGCAAGGTCGGCTGCACCGGACGGCCGCGGCACGTCAACCCGGATCGTGAGCACGACCCTGCCCGATCGGAGCATCACGGCAACGACAGATTCTTGTGGGTGAAATCCCACCAGATAGGGCACCACCCCAAGAAGGTCGCCGGGTCGAGACAGAGTAATTCGTGCCTTCCCTGGCCTCATGCCTCCTACATTGCGGAGCGCCACCGTGGTCGTGCGCGTCGCAGTCAGATCTGTGGACAGCCGTACAGGACGACTCGCGTCTGTGAAGAGCGACCACAGTTTCTGGGTCGACAGAACTGTGTACCGGCCGCCCAGAGCGGATCTTGCCATCGCTCAGCAGAGGTCGGCTGCGATACCGTGGTCGTACATGTACGGTCCTGATGAGGTGGACCCCGGCGAAGGGCCGGAGGGCGCCCGAATCGAGCCGGCAGGAATGGGCGCCAATCCGAGCGGGCCGGAGTTCTTGCCCGCCGGAGCGCCGACATCGGAACCTTCTCCGTCGCTAACGCCGACCGGGATTTGGCTGCCCGAGCCCGCGCCACACCGCCGCTGGCCAGGCGTTCTCAGTGTGAGCTTGATTGTGGCCGTTGCTCTGGTCGTGCTGGTGGCTAGCGCCGTGGCGCGGCACCGGGACACGCATGTCGCCGCTCCGCCGCCGGTCACTGTGCCGTCGATTCGGGCCGATCCGCGGAGTGACGGCGAGATCGAGTTCACGACGCCAGAAGGCAGCGGCCGGCTGATTCTGCTCAGCCGCAGCTGGCGAGAGACGGGGCGCGAGCAGCCGTTGAACGGAACCTACCTTCTGGTCGAGGTCAAGATCGTTTGCAATACTGGTCGGCTGGACTACGACCCGTACAACTTCCAAGCGTTCGATCACACCGGTGAATTGTTCGATGTCGCGGATGCGGGTATCACGCGTCAGGTGCTGGGCGTGGGCGAGCTTTCTGCCGGACAGAGCACGCGTGGGTTCCTTGCCTTCGACGTCCCGCGCGGCGAGGTGACGTTGCTGATGAGCGACGATTCCGACCAGTCGATTACAGCGCTGAAGATTCCTGCCTGACTGCAGATCTGCGCGAGGCTCACGGTCGTCAACGAAGCGCCTTCCGGATGACCAGTTTCAGCCCCGACCAGGTCTCGTCAATCGCGCAGACCTTGACGTCGACCAGGCCGGTGGGGAGCACAATCTCGCGAATGACGTTTTCGGTCAGATCGGTCGGCATCTTGCTCGCCCGCTTGGGCCGTACGACCCAGATCATCCCGTCCGGCGCCACAGCCGACTTCAGGGCCAGCACCCTTGTCGCCAGGTCCGCGGCGTACTGAGCGAAGATCAGCACGACGTCCGCAGGACCCAATCGGCGGCTGACCTTGACTCCGCTCGGGATCTCACCGAGCAGCTCTGAGAAGTTCAGCGGGGCCTGCAGCAGGACCACGGACATGTCGGGCGCCAATCCGAGCTTCTTGACCAGCGGTGTACCGGAGTAGCCAGCGGCCATCAGCTCATCTCCCTCCACACGCCAGCATGCCAGCCGGGAAAGAGGGGGCGCGGAAGGCAAACCAATCCTTGCTGGCGCCCACCCCAGCCGAGTGTTCACTCCCGGTATGACGAGCCCTGCCCGTTACGACTCGGATGAGCCACCGCGGCGGGGCCGGCCAACCGGCTCAACGACCGCAAGGGTCTGAGCGCTGACACAGCGCGGCAGATGGCGCACAACTCGTGGGCACAACGGGCGTCGTAGCACCTTGTGTGGCATGACCTCATAAACGCTCGTGCCTCCCGCCACTGGCGAGAGGCACGAACACATTCCCCGAGCTTCGCGGCCGTAGGCCGCCGCGGCGAGTACCCCGCTCGCTGACTGCGAGGCGCAGCTAAGCAGCCTCACAGTCAACGTGCGAGGCACTCACCGGGCCAAATCCGCCGATCCCTCCCCCTTCGAGAACCCTGCGGACGAACATGGTGTTCGGGCCCTTGGCGGTCAAGTGCTGTTGCCCAGCGCTTGATCCCTCAAGCAAATTAGCTGCGACTCCTTGGAGTGTCGACCCCGGACCCGCGGATTGTCGCCTATTGGCCATGTCAAAAACCGGACACTTCTGGTCGGGTGTCCTAACGGTTCGGTTGCAGATCCCTAGCTGACAAGGGCCCGAATCTCGGTCACCGACAGCGGCACGCCGGCAAGCACCTCGTCGCCGAACATGGCGGCGAACAGCTGCTCCTTGCGCTCCTTGAGTTCCATGACCTTCTCCTCGATTGTGTCACGAGCCACAAGGCGATAGACCAGCACTGTCTTTGTCTGGCCGATGCGGTGGGTGCGGTCGACGGCTTGCGCCTCGGTGGCTGGATTCCACCAGGGATCGAGCAGGAAGCAGTAGTCCGCCTCGGGCAGATTGAGGCCGAAGCCTCCAGCCTTCAGGCTGATCAGAAAGACCGGAACCCGGCCACTGCGGAAGCGTTCGACGGCGGCCGATCTATTCCTCGTCTGGCCGTCCAAATACGCGTAGTCGATCTCCTCCTCCTCCAGCCTGGCTCTGATCTTGCTGAGGAAGCCCGTGAACTGGCTGAAAACCAATCCAGAATGGCCCTCGGCCACCAGCTCTCGGAGCTGCTCACAAAGCACCTCGATCTTGCTCGCCGGAACACCGGCGTGAATGTCGTCGACCAGGCTTGGGTCAAGACTCAACTGCCGGAGCAGAGTCAGTGAGCGAAGGATCGTGAATCGGTTTCGGTCAAGATCATCGATGAGACCCAGCACCTTCTGTCGTTCGCGCTGCAGGTGAGTCTGGTATATCCGCATGTGTTTCGGCTGCAGAACCACCTCGACGATCTGCTCCTGCTTGGGCGGCAGCTCCGACGCCACGCGTTCCTTCGTCCGACGCAGCATCAACGGCGAGATCCGCCGCCGGAGTCGGCCCATCAGTTGTGGGTCCTGGGCGCGTTCGATGGGCCGCCGGTAGAACTCCGAGAACCTGTCGGGGTGGGGGAACAGTCCTGGTGCTGTGATGGACAGCAGGGCCCAGAGTTCCATCAGGTTGTTTTCCAGCGGCGTACCGGTGATCGCGAGCTTGAAGTCCGATCGCAGCCGACGGGCACTCTGGTAGGTCTTGGCCCGATAGTTCTTGACGAACTGAGCCTCGTCCAAGAGCACCCCTGCCCAAGGCAGTTCGGCATAGGAATCGGCGTCGATGCGCAACAGTGTGTAGGACGTGACCACCACGTCAGCGCCGGCAACCGCCTCGGCCAAGGACTCTCGGCGACGGGCCCGGGATCCCTCGATGGTGATCACCGAGAGATCAGGGGCAAAGCGTTCCGCCTCAGCGGCCCAGTTCGACACCACGCTCGTCGGTGCGACGACGAGAAAGGGCGGTTGGTCTGGCGCCGTCAGCCGGGCGTGGCAGATGAGCGCGAGAGCCTGAACGGTCTTTCCCAGGCCCATGTCGTCGGCGAGGATCCCGCCGAGGGCATGGCTCCAGAGCATCGTCAACCAGCGAAATCCCTCGACCTGGTACTCCCGCAGGGTTGCCTTGAGCGTGGGAGGCTGCACCACCGATTCCGGAATTGGGGTCGCTTGGTCGTCACCCGACAGCGCCCGGACGGAGGTGATCCACCTCTCAGCCTGTCCAACCACGACACCGAGTTTGATCAACTCATCCCAGAGCCCCGCCTGGAATCTGCTGATCCTCAAGCCTGGCCGGTCCCGGTCCTGCAAGGCCCGAGCCTCTTCGATGAGATCTCGCAGTTGATCAAGTTCCGGCCGGTCGAGGGAAAAGTAGACGCCGGTATCCAGGATCAGATACTCCTGCCGCTGGCTGAGGGCGACGAACAGTGCTTCGAAAGGAACTACCTCGTTCTCGATTGATACGGCGATGTGCAGGTCGAACCAGTCCGAGTCCTCCTCGTTCTCTGCAGTGGAGACCTCGATCATCGGTTGTGCGCCTGTCTCGCGGTAATCCAGTACGTCGCCGAGGAGGGTGACCTGCACACCGGCTTGCTCGAGCGCTGGAAGGACCGTGGCGGCACACAGGGCGGCATGCACCCCGCCCAATAGGACGTGGCCTACGGGACGGCGGCGGCCGCCCACCTCGGCGAGCTGAGGAATTTTGTCGTACGGCAGGGGCAATTGCTCCAGCTGTCGCTGCTCTTCAGTGACGTCCCGAACGGACGGCCGCCTGACGGGCTCATCAGGGTCGAACGTCGCCACCGAATCACCAATTCGGTACTGCCACGCCCAGTCGAGGCGGAGTCGGTGCTCCTCCTTGAAGGTGGCGAGGAGGGTGAGGACCGGAGGCTGATATTCAGGCAGCGATACTGATCCGTCGGTTGAAGTGATCGCGACTTTCTGGCGGAGCTGCGGCACGTAATCGGTGATGAACCGGTGTTCGTCAGCGGGCGGGATGGTCAGCGAAGAGCGTTCGGTGAGAAGCTGGCGCAGCTCTCTGCTGAGTGGCTCTGTGAGCTGAAGCAGACTCAGAGTGGCGGTTGCGTTAGGCGCCGGTTCCCAGTGAAACAGACCATGTGCCGGGTCGCCGAGCAACCCGATGTGCGACAGCTGGAGTTCACGACCGTCCTGAAGCACCGCTGGAGTGACGATGAGCGAGCCTTCGGAGCGCCGCACGTCCAACACGACCGAGGCCTTTGTCCGGCATAGCTGGGGGCCGTTCGCCGACCCTGCAACCAGTAATGTGAGCCCGCTCTCCGCCGCCTGCTCCAGAAGGGACCACCAGACGCTGGTTACCGAGCTGACTGAGAGCCACGGTGTGCGGGGAAACATGTAGCGAGCGCTCGCACCGGCCGACGCGCGAAACTGCAGAAGCAGGTCGACATGGGTGGGCAGATAGCTGCGGCTGGCGTAGTCCAGGTCCTCCCATCCGATGCCGGTGCGAATCCACTTTCCGCTCTTGCCGGCGCGCAGTGGCCGGATGCGCAGGTCGATCCGAGCAGGTTGTCCCCGGTACGTCGGCATCTGCTCGACTTCAAACTCCAAGCCCAGCACGTCAGTCGCGACGGGGGGCGGATCAGGTGCGACCGCGACTTTGCGGAGCGTCCGCTCCCACGCGGGTTGCGCCAGCTGGGCGGAGACGCCTGCCATGGTGCGCGCGACAATCAGCACCGCGGCGGCATGCTTGCAGTCCATCGCCACAGGACAGGAGCAGACGCCGCGATGCGCGGTCAGCGCACCCGAGGCCGACTGGGCCAACTGAATGGAAGTGGCGTAATCGTCACGGTAGCTCCCCCGAACCCGGCCCCGAATGATCAAGCTGGGTTCGTCGAGCTCGACGTCGGTCACCCGACCGTTGCGCGCGTACACCATGCCACGGGCGAATGCCTCGTGGCCGACCATCTGGACGATGGCATCGTTGCCGAGCATCGATGTCCACGATCCAGCCATAATTCGCATGCTAATCCTCAGTGAGGACACCACTTGCTGGTTGCACCGCGGCAACAGCCACCCCACTTACCTGGGCCGGATGGGCGGTGCCACAGTTAGCTCTACGACGCTAGCGGGCGCCGTGTGACCGAGCCTGCGGCTCACCAACAGTGGAGGCACTTATGAGCGAATCAACGCCCACACCCAGCGAAGGTTCTGACAAGCTAGAAGGTATAGCCGACGGCGGCGCCGACGGTGTTCCGGGCATCCAAGACGGCGGCGCTGACGGTGGTGCGGACAGCGGCGCTGACGGTGGCGCTTTCGGCGCAACCAGCTCCAGCACTGGGCTGGGCGCCGACGGCGGCAGCGATGCGGGCGCTGACCTTGGCGCGTCGGATCGAGGAGCCGATGGGGGCTCCGATCTTGGTGCGGATCTAGGCGCGGGCTCGGGAGCTGACCTCGGTGCGGACCTCGGGGCGGGAACAGGCTCAGACCTTGGAGCGGATGCTGGAGCCGAAGCTACGGAGTCCAGCTCAGGATTCCGTGCTGGCGGTGCTGCTGCATCGGATGAGAGTCCGGCAGCCGGTCAGGGCGTTGGTGCGCCTGGGACATCTGCTGCCGCCGCAGGCGCTTTCGGTGACGGGGCCGCGGACAGCGGCGCCTTAGGGGACGGCGGAGCCGACAGCGGCGCAACCGGCGGCGGGGGCGCCTTCGGGGACGGCGGAGCAGACAGCGGTGCCGATAGCGGGGCCACCGGCGGCGTGGGCGCGGACAGCGGCGCTTTCGGGGACGGCGGGGCAGACGGCGGTGCCGATCGCGGCGCAGACGGCGGAGCAGACAGTGGCGCCGGGGAGGATGCGTTCGGTTCTGATCGGGGTACCGAGTACGACAGCGACGTGACCGGCGCTGGAGGAGTCGCCGGATCGCAAAGCGGACCCGACGGCCCGCAGACTGCGGCTGGAGCAAGTGGAGCCACCGGAATGGCGGATGGCGGCGCCGATGGCGGAGCAGACGGAGGAGCTGATGGCGGCGCCGAAACGAGCTACGGGGCGGACCGCGCGGCCGCAGATCCGAACCTCGATCGCGACAATCTCTGACTGTGGATTGATTCCTATTGACTCCACCTCTTGACCCGAGCGGGGTGCCCGGAAGTCAAGCCGGGCACCCCATGCTCAGTCAGCTGATCAGTATCGACTCCGAGCGGTTCGCGACGCACTACTGGGGCACGCAAGCTCTGCTCTCCCGAGCCGCGGAGCTGTCGGGCAACTTCGCCGAGTTGTTGAACAACGAAGCCATCGACGAACTCGTTTCTCAGCGCGGACTTCGGACACCATTTCTGAGGGTGGCCAAGAACGGGTCGACGCTCGCCGAGAAGGCCTTCACCGGACCTGGCGGCGTGGGGGCCACAATCGCCGACCAGGTCAGCGACGACAAGCTCGTTCGCCTCTTCGCGGATGGGTCGACATTGGTCCTCCAAGCCCTGCACCGGGTCTGGCCACCGATCATCGAATTCTGTCAGCGGTTGGCGACCGAGCTCGGACATCCGGTTCAGGCCAATGCCTACGTCACTCCCCCGCAGAACCAGGGCTTCAGTAACCACTACGACGTGCACGACGTCTTCGTCCTCCAACTTGAAGGGTCGAAACGCTGGCAGATTCA
>DATFQP010000076.1:0-7690 GCA_035264145.1 Propionibacteriaceae bacterium | reverse complement strand
ATGCGGACAGCTCGGTGATGACGTCGGTGCTGTTCGGCCAGTCGCGGTACAGGCCTTCGACGTCGGTCAGGACGACCAGGCGTTCCGCCGACAGGGCAACCGCCAGCGCGGCTGCCGAGCCGGATGAGGCCGTCCTGGGTCACCATGGTGCCGATGCCGGCGTTGGTGAAGATCTCCAGTAGCAGTGCATGTGGGATCCGGCCGTCGGTGATGGTGGCACGGGTCAGTCCGCCTTCAACGGCACGGAGACAGGCCTCCATTTTCGGCACCATGCCGGATTCGAGTGTGGGCATCAGCTCGCGCAGCTCAGATGCCGACAGCTCGGTGATGACGTCGGTGCTGTTGGGCCAGTCCCGGTACAGGCCTTCGACGTCGGTGAGGACGACCAGGCGTTCCGCCGACAGGGCAACCGCCAGCGCGGCTGCCGCAGTATCGGCGTTCACGTTGTGCACCACGCCGTCGTGATCGGGGGCAATGCTCGCCACCACGGGCACCCGTCCAGCCGCGATCAGACCGGCGATCGCCTCGGTTCGTACTTCGACCACATCGCCAACCAGGCCGAGGTCGACCTCCTGGCCGTCCAGGACCACCCCTCGCCGCTGGGCGGTGAACAGGCCCCCGTCCTCGCCGGACATGCCGATCGCCAGACTGCTGCGTGCGTTGATCAACCCCACGAGATCGCGGCCCACCTGGCCGACCAGCACCATCCGAACGACGTCCATGGCCTCCGGTGTGGTGACCCGGAAGCCGCCGCGAAACTCCGACGGGATGCCGAGCCGCGTCAGCATGCTCGTGATCTGCGGCCCGCCGCCGTGCACGATCACCGGATGGACGCCGCAGCGCTTCATGAACACGATGTCGGACGCGAACGCGCGCTTGAGTTCGTCGTCGGTCATGGCGTTGCCGCCGTACTTGATCACTACAGTTTTGCCCGCGTAGGTCTCCAGCCAGGGCAGCGCCTCGGTGAGGATGGCGGCCTTCTCGACCAGGGTCAACCCGCGATTCGCGGGGGCTTCCAGCGGGCCCGAGCCGGCTGGCTCAACAGGGTGATCCTGGGTCGTAATGCCAGGCGCGATCATGTCGAGTACTCCGCGTTCTCCTTGACGTAGTCGTAAGTCAAATCGTTGGTCCAGAGGGTCGCGCCATGGTGCCCGTGGCGGAGGTTCACGACGATGTCGACCTTGCGGCCACTGAGGTCGACCAGCTCCCGTGACTCGCCGATGCCCCCGTCGCGACACACCTGCACGCCGTTGAAGGAGACGTCGATCCGGTCGGGTTCGAAGTCGGCGGCCGTTGTGCCGATGGCCGCCAAGACTCTTCCCCAGTTGGGATCCTGGCCGAAGATCGCGCACTTGAGCAGGTTGCTACGAGCAATGGCCCGGCCGACCTCGACAGCGTCGCCCTCGCTCGCCGCGTGCTCGACCGCAATCGAGATGTCGTGCGAGGCGCCCTCGGCGTCAGCGATCAGTTGCGCGGCCAGATCGGCGCACGTCTCGTCGAGCCCGGCCTGGAAGCCCCCGGCCCCCGGGCGTACACCGGAAGCGCCGCTGCTCATCAGGATCACGGTGTCGTTGGTTGACATGCAGCCGTCGCTGTCGATCCGCTCGAAACTCTTGCGGCAGGCCGTGGCCAGCTGATCCGGAAGTCGTTCAGGGTCAACGACGGCGTCGGTGGTGATCGTCACCAGCATGGTGGCCAAGCCCGGAGCGAGCATGCCGGCGCCCTTGGCCATGCCCCCAACCGACCAGCCCTCGTCGGCGTAGCTCGCCTGCTTGGGCACCGTGTCAGTGGTCATGATCGCTTGCGCTGCCGCTTCTCCGCCGTCGGCGGTGAGGCCGGGCACCAGATCACCGATCGCCGAGGAGACCTTGTCCATCGGCAGCCGGATCCCGATGAGTCCGGTGGAGCACACTGCGACATCGATTGCCCCAACATCGGCCCATGGATCCTGAGCAGCAGACGTGTCCACCTGGATTGGAAAGTTGCCCGGTGCCTGTCGAAGGGCATCGGCCACTAGTTCGGCCGTCCGGTGGGCGTCGGCGAAGCCCGCCGAACCCGTGCAAGCGTTCGCACCACCGGAGTTCAAGATCACAGCTCTCAGCCGGCGGTCCTTGATCACTTCCTGGGACCACAGCACCGGGGCGGCCTTCACCCGGTTGGTCGTGAACACGGCCGTGGCGTCGAAGCGGGGGCCGGTGTTCGCGACCAGCGCCAGGTCAGCCTTGCCACTGGGCTTCAGGCCGGCGACCACAGCGCCGGCCACGAAACCAGCGGCCGTCGTGACGCTCATGGTGCCACGCCGACCGCGCTGAGGCCACAGGATTCCGGTAGTCCGAGCGCTAAGTTCATGCACTGGACGGCACCGCCGGCCGTCCCCTTGGTCAGGTTGTCCAGGGCGGCGACCGCCACTAGCCGGCTAGCGTGCGTGTCGACCGCCACTTGCACGTGGACCGCGTTGGAGCCGAGGACGGACTGGGTCTGCGGCCACTGACCGGAAGGCAGAAGGTGGATGAACGGCTCGTCGGTGTAAGCCGCCTCGTAAGCGGCCGAAACCTGAGCGGAGGTGATCGAGGGGTCGGCCAGCGGGCTGGTGCAGGTGGCCAGGATGCCGCGCGACATCGGGACGAGGACCGGGGTGAAGGACACCGATGGGTTCTCCGCCCCGCAGGCGGCGAATGCTTGCAGCAGTTCAGGGGTGTGTCGGTGGACGCCTCCCACCCCGTATGCGCTGGCGGACCCCATGAGCTCGGAGCCAAGGAGGTGGGATTTCAACGCCCGGCCGGCTCCGGACGGCCCGCTGGCCGCCACGATGACCACGTCCTCCGCGGCGGTCAGCCCTGAAGTGATCGCGGGCAGCAGAGCCAGCGTCCCGGCGGTCGGGTAGCAGCCGGGCACCGCGATGCGCCGGGCGCCGGCAAGCTTGTCCCGCTGACCGGGAAGTTCGGGCAGGCCGTACGGCCAGGCTGCGGCGTACTCGGAACCGTAGAAATCCTGCCAGGCCGCCGCAGATTCCAGGCGATGGTCGGCCCCGCAATCGATGATCACCGTCTGCGGATCAAGGGCGGCCGCCACTTCGGCGGAGGCACCGTGCGGCAGCGCAAGGAAGACCACATCATGGCCGGCGAGGGTCTCGGGATCTGTGTCTCCCACGACCCGGTCGCTTAGTGGCACCAGCTGAGGTTGGTGCATACCCAACAGCGACCCGGCGTTGCCGCCCGCGGTAACGGCACCGATGTCAACCTCTGGATGACTGAGGAGGAGACGCAGCAACTCACCACCGGCATAACCGGTGGCACCGGCGACCGCGACCCGTACTGCCACATGCATGACTATGCCACCAGCCGCACGATCATGCTAATCGTTTCAAAAGATGGGACCCGGATAGCTTCTTGCCATGACGTATGCCGCCGCCGACGATCGTTACCGCGTTCAGCCCTATCGCCGCTGCGGTCGCAGCGGGCTGGAGTTACCGGCCATCTCCTTGGGCTTCTGGCACAACTTCGGTGACGACAAGCCGTTGGAGATCCAGCGTGCGATAGCCCGCCGAGCCTTCGACCTGGGGGTGACGCATTTCGATCTGGCCGATAACTACGGCCCGCCGTACGGCGCCGCCGAGTCCAACGCCGGCCGGTTGTTGCTGGAAGACTTCGCGCCGTACCGGGATGAACTGGTGATCTCGACCAAGGCCGGCTGGGAAACGTGGCCGGGTCCGTACGGTGATCGGGGTTCCCGGAAGCACCTGATGGCCAGCCTTGACCAGTCTTTACAGCGGCTTGGGCTTGAGTACGTCGACATTTTCTACCACCACCGGCCGGATCCCGATACGCCGCTCGAGGAGACGATGGGTGCGCTCGACGCGATCGTGCGAGCAGGCAAAGCGCTTTACGTCGGAGTGTCGTCCTACTCCCCGGAGCACACCAGGAATGCAGCGACCATCCTCCGTGAACTCGGCACGCCCCTTCTGATCCATCAGCCGTCGTACTCGATGTTCAATCGCTGGATCGAGGACGGATTGCTTGACGTTCTCGATGAGGAGGGAGCGGGCTGCATAGTGTTCACTGCCCTGGCCCAAGGGTTGCTGACCAATCGCTATCTCGACGGCGTGCCGGCCGACTCCCGGGTGGCGCAGGGCAAATTGGAGCAGGACACCATCACCGAACAGAGTCTTGGGCGCGTGCGTGCCCTGAACGAGATCGCGAAGAGTCGAGGGCAGACCTTAGCCCAGTTGGCGCTCGCCTGGGTGCTCCGCGACCAGCGAATCACCTCGACGTTGATTGGGGCGAGCAGCGTTTCGCAGCTGGAGAACAACGTCGCTGCTGTATCGCGGCTTGACTTCACAGACCAGGAGTTGGCTCAGATTGACAAGCACGCGGTGGACTCGGGCGTAGACCTCTGGGCCGACGCGCGACAGTCAACCGGTTGACTTCACTGCGTGCGCTGCATGGCGCCGGTCTGCTCGGCCGCGGCAGCCACGGCTGAATCTCGGGCGGACGCTGCCTCTGCGTCGGTCAACGTACGGTCCGGAGCACGGAAGCGCAGCGCGAAAGCCAGTGATTTCTTGCCCTCACCGATCTGGGGACCGGTATAGACGTCGAACAGAGTGAGCGACTCCAGCAGCGGGCCCGCGCCTGAGCGCAGCGCCCGTTCAACGATTCCAGCCGGGACATCGGTGTCGACGATCAATGCGACGTCTTCCTTGGCGACCGGGAAAGTGGAGATCGCCGCTACCTCGCCACGCTCCGGAGCGGCCGCAATCAGTGCGTCCAGGTCGATTTCGGCAGCCGCCGACCGGGGCGGCAGCCCGAAAGCCTCACAGACGGCCGGGTGCAGCTCCCCAGCTTGGCCCAGTACCGGGCCATCCGGAAGCAGGAATTCGGCACAGCGACCCGGGTGCCACGGCTCGTGCTCGGCGGCTCGGCGGGAGAGCCGCAGCCCGACAACTCGCGCCGCAATCTCGACGAACGCAATGGCCTGCTGCCAGCCGGCGGCCTCACCGGAACCGGCCCAGTTGTCTGGACGCCACTGCCCCGCAAGGAGGGCGCCAAGGTGACGTGGCTGCCGACCCAGCGCCCGATCCAATTGCGCGAGCTGGTCCTCGGAAGGGCGTTGACTGACCGGCACCTGCGGAGCGGCGATCAACGGGTCATTGGCGTAGAACACCGAGCCGGACTCGAACAGAGCAAGATCGTCATTGCCCCGGCTGCGGTTGCGGGCCGCCGTGGCGAGCAGTCCGGGGAGGATCGTCGTGCGCAGATAGGGACTCGCCTCCGATAGCGGATTGATGATCCTGTTCAGGCGGCGTCGTTCGTCGTCGGCCGGAATGCCGAGCCGGTCCAGCTCCTCGATCGACAGGAAGGGCGAGCTCAGCACCTCGACGAAACCCGACGTGGCCAACGCCGCCGCGATGTCACGCCGCGCACGCTGGTTGCGCGTCAAGCCACGGCCCACCGGTGCCCGGGGCACGACCGGTTCGATGGTGTCAAAACCGATCTGTCGGCCGACCTCCTCGACATAGTCGTAGGGATCGGTGAGATCGGGCCGCCAGCTCGGTGGCGTGATCGTCAGCCGACCATTCTCGTGTTCTACGACGGCCGCACCGATGGTCCGCAGCAGTTCGACGGCGGCGCCATGATCGATATCGGTGCCGAGAATGGCACCAGGCAGGCTGTCGGCGATCGTCGTGCTCGGCGAGGGTGGCACTGCCCCCACCACGGTCTCGTTCGCGATCAGCGTTCCACCGGCCAGCTCCACCAGTAATTGGGCGACCCGGTGCGCGGCAGCGTAGGTTGCGCCCGGGTCGACGCCGCGCTCGAAACGGCGGGAGGCTTCGGACGAGAGCTTGTGCCGGCGGGACGTCCGAGCGATGGTCATCGCGTCGAAGTGTGCAGCCTCGATAAGCACGCTGGTGGTCGAGGCTGACAGCTCCCTGGAGGCACCGCCCATGACGCCGGCCAAGCCGATCGGGCCACTCGCGTCAGTGATGAGAAGGTCATCGGGATGCAGCGGCCGGACGACATCATCGAGAGTCGTCAGCTTCTCCCCTTCGATGGCCCTGCGCACCACGATGGGTCCATCGAGCAGATCGGCGTCGTAGGCATGGATCGGTTGTCCAGTTTCCAACATCACGTAGTTGGTGATGTCCACCGCCAGCGAGATCGACCGCATGCCGGCCAACTGAACCCGCCTGGACAACCAGAGCGGGCTCGGCCGCGTTGGATCGATGCCGGTCACACTGACGGCGACGAACAGCGGGCAGGCATCCGACTCGAGGCGCACCGGGTAGCCCTCCCCTTTGGCCGCTGGCACCGGCCGATCCACCGGATCGATGAAGGACACCCCGGTCGCCTGCGCCGACTCCCGGGCCAGCCCTCGAATGGAGAGGCAGTAGCCCCGGTCGGGCGTCACGGCGATCTCCAGCACATCGTCGCGCAACCGGAGCACCGGCACCGCATCCAGGCCTGGCTCAAGATCATCATTGGGCAGCACCAGGATGCCGGAGTGATCGTCGCCCAACCCGAGCTCCCGGGCAGAGCAGATCATCCCGTCAGAGATGTGACCGTAGGTCTTCCTGGCAGCGATCTGGAACCCGCCCGGTAGTACCGCGCCCGGAAGCGCGACGACCACCAGGTCACCGATCTCGAAGTTATGGGCGCCGCAGACGATTCCCCGCGAACCGGTCTCATCGTTGTGATCGGCGAGGTCAACCCGGCAATAGCGGACGGACTTCCCGTTGCGATGTTGCTCGACCTCGTAGGACACGACTCGCCCGACCACGAGCGGTCCGGTGACATCGGCGCCAGCCTGAGAGATCGTCTCCACCTCGAGACCTGCTCGAATCAAGGCTTCGCCAAGACCACGGGCGTCAAGATCATCAGGTAGCGTCGCGAAGTCACGCAGCCAGCTCAGCGGTGCCCTCATCGCGCCCGCCTGAGGCTTGCACCGTTTGTGCGGCGCGTTCTTGTCGGTGTCGCCCTCATCGCGCGAGTCCAGTCAGCGATCGGCTGAACCGCACGTCACCCTCGATCATGTCGCGCATGTCCTCGGCGTTGTTGCGGAACATCAATGTCCGGTCCACTCCGATCCCGAAGGCGAAACCGGTGTAGATGTCGGCGTCGACACCGCACGCCTGGAGCACCCGCGGGTTGACCACCCCGCACCCGCCCCATTCGATCCAGCCTTCACTCTTGCAGGTACGGCACGGTCGGTCGGGGTTGCCCACCGAGGCACCGTGACAGACGAAGCACTCGAGATCGACCTCCGCAGACGGCTCTGTGAAAGGGAAGTAGTTCGGCCGCATCCGAGTCCGCGTGTCGCCGAACATGGTCTGCGCGAAATGATCAAGGGTACCGCGGAGATGACCAAGGGCGATGCCCTTGTCGACGACAAGCCCTTCGATCTGGTGGAAGACCGGCAGGTGGGTGGCGTCGTACTCGTCGGCCCGGAACACTTTTCCGGGGCACACGACGTAGATCGGAAGCTCACGAGTCAGCATCGAACGGATCTGCGCCGGCGAGGTATGCGTTCGCAGCACGACACCTCCGTCCTCCGGGGCGACGAAGAGGGTGTCCTGCATCGTCCGGGCCGGATGGTCGGGGATGAAGTTGAGCGCGTCGAAGTTCATCCATTCGGCTTCCAACTCGGGCCCTTCAGCGACCTCCCAGCCCATGGCGACGAACACGTCCTCCATCAG
>DATFQP010000075.1:0-2948 GCA_035264145.1 Propionibacteriaceae bacterium | reverse complement strand
GTGCTCCAACTCGTCCTCTCCGGCGCCGCCGGGGAAGTCGAAACGGAGCACGCCGGGCGAGTCCTTCGAGCGGGTCCTCCGGACAGCAGCCGGCGAACCGTCATGCTGTTCTACCCACCGACGGATCTCGTCGCGATCGGTGGTTGTTCGAGTTTCAGAAGCCATGACCGTCCACCTACCCGATCAGCACGAACTCAATCCACCGAGGAGGTTGTGTTAGCAGTTCCTATGCCCGAGGCCGCCTGAGGTCCTCGACCAGGAGTCGATCCAGACGCCGTCGGCTCTGCGCAACGTCGGTAGCCCTCCTTCGTAAGTACATCGCTCACGTGGCACAAGAGGCGAGGTCTGGGCGCTTGGCTTGAACCCGGCACAATCAGCGGTACGGCTCAACCAGTCTCCGGCGCCCCAGGACTATCAGAAACAGCCAGAGAAGGGCGCCGAAGGGAACCCCCAGAAAGCCGACGCCTAGATTCCTCAGCATGTTGGGTGACGACGGAGAGGTTGGCACTTCGGCGATCGAGAGCGTCGTCATCCTGCCGGCTTCGCTGCCATTCCCGAGGCCGGGCGTAAGGTCACCGGCAGCCTTGCCAAGTTCAGTGCCAACGGCATTGGCAATGCGCGCAGCTTGACGCGGATCGCGATCGGTCACAGCGATTTCGATGATCACGGTGTCGACGGGGACGTTCGCTTCGATGGAGTCGGCCAACTCGACTGCCGTGGTATTCAAACCGAGCTGCTCCACAACTTTGTTCAGCAGCGCGGGGGCCGTTGCTACTTCCGCGTACGACGCCATCTGCTTTTCGACGAAGCTCGAGCCTTGCGCCAGGGCCGAGACAGAGTCGCCGCTGACGGCGAAGAAGACCCGGGTGCTGGCCGTGTAGGACTTCGGCATCATGAGCGTCATCGCCGCGACAGAGGCGAGCGTGAGCAACGTGATGGCGACTATGCTCAGCCAGCGGCGGCGAAGGATGTCGAAAAACTCGCGCGGTTCCACCGGGTCCCCCGTGTTGAGCGTGAATCTGAGGGTCCATATCCTGCCATGGCCAGCGGAGCGACATAAGTCACTGGGATCTACGTTGAGAAGTTTCGGGCTCTGAGCCGACCCGTCAGTAAACCCGGACCACCAGCCCATTGCCGAATCTGGCTCGACTTGCGCGTTGCAGTGAGTTGGGCGCCCAAGGTTCCACGCCGCAGACATGACACTGCGTCGCCTCATGGGCTCGACGGACCACGTCCTCCATGCGGTGACGATCCCAAAGCGCTCCGACAGTTCCCAGCTCCGGCGGCGATCGTCGCCGAAAGCCGGCTCACGAATCGGTCGGTCAATGGGATAATCGGCTCTTGTGTCTTCGCTGCCCTCGCTGCTGAGCGACCGGATCTTCGGGGTCACCGGCATTGATCCCGAACTCCGGCCGGCCACCAAGCCGCAATTCGGTCACTACCAGACCAATGTCGCGCTCCGCCTGGCCAAGAGCGAGGGCCAGTCCCCAAGGGAGGTGGCGACTCGGATCGTCGCCCGGCTGGAAGTCGCCGACCTGTGCGAACCGCCGGAGATTGCCGGCCCCGGCTTCATCAACTTTCGGCTGCGAACCGAGGTGTTGGCGGAGGCGATCACTGAACAGCTGACCGACCCACGAGCCGGCATGGGCTCTACCGAGTACCCCCAAACAGTGGTGATCGACTATTCCGGTCCCAACGTCGCCAAACAAATGCACGTCGGGCATCTGCGCTCGACCGTCATCGGTGACTGTCTGTATCGCGTCCTCGCCGGAGTCGGGCACCACGTCATTGCCCAGAATCACATCGGAGATTGGGGCACGCAGTTCGGCATGCTTGTGGAGCAGATTCTTGACGAGGGCATCGATGCCTCCGCGCTCACCCTGCCCGAGGCGGAGGCCCTATATGCGCGTGGCAGTGCACATTTCCGCAGTGATCCAGAGTTCGCCGATCGTGCGCGCCGCCGAGTCGTGGCGCTGCAGTCGGGTGACGAGCAGACCCGGACCATCTGGCAGCAGTTGATCAACGTCTCATTGGCCGGCTTCAACGCGGCATACGAACGGCTCGGCGTGCTGCTCACCGACGATGATCTTGACGGCGAATCGACCTACAACGATGACCTTCCACAGCTCGTCGCGAGGCTGGAGGCTGACGGAACGGCCGTGACGGACGACGGCGCCCTCTGCGTCTTCGTCGACGGGTTCACCGCACCCATGATCGTCCGCAAGCGGGACGGTGGCTTCGGCTACGCCGCCACCGACCTCGCGTCGATCCGCCGTCGGGTGCGCGACTTCAGCGCCGACCGCATCATCTACGTGGTGGACTCCCGCCAGTCCGACCACTTCGATCAGCTGTTCCTGGTTGCGCGCAAAGCGGGCTTGCTGCCACAGACGGTGACCACCGAGCACGTCGCGTTCGGCACCGTTCTCGGTCTGGACGGCAAGCCGTTCAAGACCCGTGAAGGCACGGCGGTGACCTTGAACGACCTGCTCGATGCCGCCGAGGAGGAGGTGGCGCCGCCGATCGCGCTAGCGGCGATCAAGTACGCCGACCTCTCGAACGGGCTCAACAAGGACTACGTCTTCGACGTTCACCGCATGGTGCAGATCACCGGGAACACCGGCCCGTACCTGCAGTATGCCCACGCCCGGATGACCCAGGTCCTGCGCAAGGCCGAGGCCGAAGGCCACGGCGAGCAGACCAAGGTCATGGTGCTGGACGAGCCCCCCGAGCAGGCACTGGCGCTACTGCTGACCCGATTCGGCGACGTGGTCAATGAGGTGGCCGAGACCCTGCAACCACACAGGCTTTGCGCCTACCTCTACGACCTGTCCGGAGCATTGTCGATCTTCTACGAGCAATGTCCGGTGCTCAAGGCCGAGGGAATCGTACGGGAGTCCCGGCTCGCGATGTGCGCCGTTACGAAGCGTGTGCTGGCGACCGGGCTCACT
>DATFQP010000074.1:0-3170 GCA_035264145.1 Propionibacteriaceae bacterium | reverse complement strand
CAACTCAACGCCGCGATCCACCGGATCGCGATCACCCAGGCCCACTACCACGAGCCCGCACGTCAGCTCCTTGAGCGCCGCCGCGAAGGCGGCAAGAACAAAGCCGAGTCGCTTCGCATCCTCAAACGCCGCCTCTCCGACGCCGTTTACCGAGCCCTCCTCGCCGACGCAAACCTCGCAGCCAGCCCCGTGCCTCTCGCTGCGTAATTGACATAGGAGCAAATGGTCAGCAACTGCGTCCGGGCAGGTTTTTTCTGCGATTGGCAATCCCTTGCGACGCGGGATCCGAATCGTCCGATGCTTGCCGGTGGTGAGAGTCCCCTGGAGTGGTGGGGTTTCGGATAGCCGGTGTGCCTGCTGAGGCAGGAGGGCCATCGGCGGAATTCTCGGTGTGTACGGCCAAGTACTCACCAGGAGGTTCCACCGATGGCGTTGTCCCAGTCTGTCGCATCTGAGCTGCTCGAGGCGTTCCGTGCAGGGGAGGGGGTGGACCTGATCCGCGAGTCGGTGCGGCTGGTGATGCAGGAGCTGGTCGAGACCGAGGCCAGTCAGCAGGTCGGCGCCGGCCGTTACGAACGGACCGACACCCGAGTGACGGACAGGAACGGATCGCGGCCGCGGTTGGTCGCCACCCAGGCCGGTGATGTCGAGTTGCGGATCCCGAAGCTGAGGAGGGGGTCGTTCTTCCCGGCGATCCTGCAGCCGCGGCGCCGGATCGACCAGGCCTTGTATGCAGTGGTGATGGAGGCCTACGTCAACGGCGTGTCCGCCCGGGCGGTCGATGACCTGGTCGCCGCGCTCGGGGTGGAGTCGGGCATCTCCAAGTCGGAGGTGTCGCGGATCTGCACCGGCCTGGATGAGCAGGTTGAGGCGTTTAGGTCTCGGCCCCTGCACCACACCGGGTTCCCGTATGTGTTCCTCGACGCCACCTACCTGCACGTCCGCCGCACTGGTCAGGTCACCTCGATGGCCGTCGTCGTGGCCACCGGGGTCACCGCCACCGGCGGCCGCGAGGTGCTGGGCTGCGACGTCGGCGATTCGGAGGACGAGGTGTTCTGGCGGGGCTTCTTGCGCACCTTGAAGCAACGCGGCCTGGCCGGGGTCCAGCTGGTCATCTCCGACCAGCACGCCGGCCTAGTCGCCGCGTTGGGCCGAGTGTTCCAAGGCGCGGCGCACCAACGCTGCCGGGTGCACTTCGTGCGCAACCTGCTGGCGTTGGTGCCCAAGTCCCATAAGGACATGGTGGCGGCGGTGTTCCGCACCATCTTCGCCCAGCCCACCGCTGAGGCGGTCTCGGCGACCTGGGACACCGTCCGAGACCAGCTCGCCGCCAACTTCCCCAAGATCGGGCCGCTGATGGATGAGGCGAAAGCCGAGGTGCTGGCCTTCACCGCGTTCCCACGCAGCCACTGGGCCAAGATCTGGTCCACAAACCCGGTCGAACGGGTCAACAAGGAGATCAAACGCCGAGCCCGGGTCGTCGGCATCTTCCCCAACGAGCCCGCGGTCATCCGCCTCATCGGAGCCGTCCTGGCCGACATCCACGACGAGTGGCAGGTCTCCGACCGCCGCTACCTCTCCGAGGCCTCCATGGCCAAGATCAACCCAACCAGCCATACTGAACTCATCGCCGCACTCCCAACCGGCGAGTGACATCGAGAATCCCTCGAAAGCCCACCACACAGCGGGGCTCAGCCTGCCGGGTGACCCGGTTGGTGGAGGTTGGGTCGCCTGAGCCCCACTCAGGTCAAGTCTCTATACGGGGGAGTTATGTCAAAGTTTCGGCTGGCCGTTTGGACCGGATTTGCCGCCTCGGCACTTCTGCTGATCCCGGCGGGCAGCGCTTCGGCGCACGTGCACGGCATCACACCATTGTCATGCATTGAGCAGGAACCCGCACTCATCGCCGGAGCCAACCAGACCAATGTGACGCCGGCATCGGCAGCCGACGGAGGACCCATCTTGCCCGGCCCAATCCCGATCAACATGGGCGGCAATGTCGAGTCTGGCGGAGCCGACGCGGCTGTCTGCGACGGGCCGGAGCTCTCCGCCGAGTAATCGTGCTTCGTCGCTCGTGATCACCCGCCGGCGTCAGGGTGGGGGGCTTCTTTGGGTAACCTGGTTGCTTTCATCACCTTGTTGGCCCCTGCCCCTTCCTGAGGGGCAGGGGCTCACTCTGTAGTCGCCACGCTTGAGCCGGATGATTCGCGGGGCGCATTGGCGCCATGCTCTACGTCGTCGACGGCAGCGTGACGGCAGCCGGGTGCTTCAGACATTCCCCGCTCCGAGACTGGTGGCGAGCGTCAACAGTGGCGGGAACAATACCGAGCAGCTGTGGATAAGTACCGAGGGGCTGTGGATACCGTTCCGCAACCCGTCCGCCAGCCAAAATCCGAAGAGAAGATAAGCCCGAACGGAAGATCATGAGTCTAGACCGACGATGTAAGGCGACCGGCGGCCCACTGGCCGAGTATGACGCTATGAACGCCATCCAGGGGCTTGCGGAGGCGGTTGCATTTTTCGAGCCAGGTACTGCTGATTTCGGTCAGGAGGCGGCGAAGATGTGGAAGATCATCGACCTTCATCGCGGCGATCTTCGCGCGTTTGCCGGCGCTTTGGTGCTCTGGGGCTCATTCCTCCTCCCTCGCCTCACCGAGAGCGGCATGGCTGATTGGGTGGACGAGCGGGTGAAGCTACTCGGCGAGATGGGAATGCTCTATGACACAGACCGGCCTGCTCCAGCCGAGTGATCCTCTTGCCGTCACCCCGATAGCTGCGAATCCGGGCCGCAGGGAGCCCGTCAAGGGTGAATCTCGAAGGGACGCGGGCGAGTGAGCGAGCGATGCGCCCTTGACGACGGGAGTGCAGGCCCTTACGATCCGCAAGGATCGGGGAGGCTATTGCACGTATATTGCAGGTTTTCCCTGCTTATTTCAAGATCAAAAGCTTGTGACTGTAGGTCCGGGAACCTGTGCGCGCTTGGAGCAGCGTGTCAACATCAGTTGGCTTCCGGCCGCCTGGAGCGAGGATAATGACGCCAACATGCGGGCCGGTTCCGGGTTAGCTCGCAGCGCTTAGAACGAGAGCAGGCGATCGATGAAGGAGCGATGGCGTATCAGTGCCTGCCGCAGGTCCTCGGTGCTGGTCTGCTCGCTGTCTAGGCCTTGTTC
>DATFQP010000073.1:0-4827 GCA_035264145.1 Propionibacteriaceae bacterium | reverse complement strand
TACCACCAGTCTTTGGCCCAGTCGATGAGCGTTGACCATTCCGGGAACCGTGACCTGCCGGCATTGGCGGCCGCCAGCTTGGACACCAGCCGTCCAGTCGCCAGCGTTTCCGCAGCGCGGCAAAGGGTGAGCACGGCGTAGACCTGCCCGCCGGTCGCCTGCAGGTCGCGCACCCACTCGGGCCACGCCCGGACGTGCTGGAGGACCACCTCGTGGATGAGTCGCCGGTCGATGGCGGGCAGCACGGTGGAGGGTGCGGCTCCAGCGATGGGCTGATCGGCCTGCAGGGCAGCGGCCCAGTTCAGCACGTAATGCCTGGACGCCTCGACTTCGTGGAGCGGCTCACCGGGACTGATGCGGATCATCGGATGTGATTCATCGGCCCCCCGCACCACAGCCTCGACGGCCTCGGCCGATACGTAATCGACCTCCAGATGACCGTTCCACTCCGGGAAGTCCCTGTCGAGCCGTGCGTGTACGTCGTCCAGTCCCGCCAGCGTGGCGGGCGTCGGATCGGTGGCCATCACGGCGAGCAGATCGAGGTCGCTGCGACCCGGGGCGAAGTCACCCAGCGCCCACGACCCATGCACAGCCAGGCTCCAGAGATCATCGTCGAAGACCTCTGAAAGTTCCGCGGCGAGGCGTGCAAGCACATCTACTGGCTCTGCCATCCAGCGACTATAGGGCCCCACCCGCGGCCCAAAGCACGCGAATTCGAGGCCTCCCCGTGCGTCGGCCGCACCTGACGTGTACCGGTCCCGGACTCGGTCCGGCGCGGAACTTCACAAGGCCCGCCGCTCCGGTGCCAACCTTGCGTGCCCGCTATTCAGTGTTACTATCTACCAGTAGTCAGTAACGCTGAGTAGCTGGAGGAGGTGTTCCGTGGTCAAGCAGATGACGGAGATGCTCAAGGGCACCCTGGAAGGCATCGTCCTCGCGATCCTGTCCGGCCGGCCCGCTTACGGCTACGAGATCACGGCATGGCTGCGCGAGCAGGGCTTCTCCGACATCGCCGAAGGCACCGTCTACGCCCTGCTCGTCAGGATCGAGCAGCGCAACCTCGTCGACGTGGAGAAGATCCCGTCCGAGATGGGGCCGCCGCGCAAGGTGTATTCGCTCAACGCTCAGGGACAGCAATATCTCGAAGAGTTCTGGAGGACATGGAGGTTCCTCGCTGAACGGCTCGAACAGCTCCACGAAGGAGGGAGATAGACATGGCCGCAGGGTGGATCGAGAAGATCACAGGACCCTTCGATCAGAAGAAGCGCTACCGGCAGTACAAAGCGCGCAAGGAAGCACTTCCCGCGAACTATCGCACAGCGATCGATGCGCTCGAGCGGTACCTGACGTACTTCGGGTCGATCACCAAGGGGGAGATTCTGGTGTCGATGCTGGAAGATCTCGCCGATCTCTTCGAGCAGAGCGCGGCGAGCGGAACTCCGATCCGCGCAATCGTCGGGGACGACCCGGTGGAGTTCGCCGAGACGTTTGTCCGGAACTACTCGGAGGGTCAGTGGATCAACAAGGAGCGGGAACGGCTGGTCAGCGCCATTGAGCGCGCCGCTGGAGAAGACACCGGAAAAGTAGAGGGAGCAGTCTGATGACGCCACGGCATAACCAGGCGATCGTCGTGCAGGGCCTGGAGAAGTCGTACAGGACGCTAGAGGTGCTGCGTGGCGTGGACTTTGACGTGGCTGGGGGCAGCATCTTCGCCCTTCTCGGCTCGAACGGAGCGGGCAAGACCACGATCGTGAGAATTCTGTCCACGCTGCTCAAGGCCGACGCCGGGACGGCCACGGTCAACAGCTTCGATGTCACCACACAGGCTGCCGAGGTGCGGGAGTCCATCAGCCTCACCGGACAATTCGCCGCCGTCGACGAGATCCTCAGCGGGCGGGAGAACCTCGTGCTGGTCGCCCGGTTGCGGCACTTCAAGCAGCCCGGCACGATCGCGGATGACCTGCTCGATCGTTTCGGGCTGTCCGCCGCGGCCGCACGGAGGGTGTCGACATATTCCGGTGGCATGCGCCGCCGCCTTGACATCGCGATGAGCCTCATCGGGAATCCGCAGGTCGTCTTCCTCGACGAGCCGACGACTGGGCTCGACCCCCAGGGGCGCATCGAGGTGTGGCAGGCCGTCAAAGAAGTCGCCGGGCACGGCACGACGGTGCTGCTCACGACGCAGTATCTGGACGAGGCCGAGCAACTCGCCGACCGGATCGCGATCCTCCACCAGGGTCGGATCATCGTGAACGGCACCCTCACCGAGCTCAAGCAGCTGCTCCCGCCCGCCAAGGTCGAATACGTCGAGAAGCAGCCGACCCTGGAGGACGTGTTCTTCGCCATCGTCGGTGGCGAAGAACACGACAGCGACGCCCGGGCAGTGACCGCAGCGTCGGCACGGCCGAGTAAGGAACAACGATGACAAACCACTTCTTCAGCGACACCGCCGTCCTGCAGGGACGATCCCTGCGCCACATCACGCGCAGCCCGGACACCATCATCACCACCACGATCATGCCGATCGCCTTCATGCTGCTGTTCGTCTTCGTGTTCGGCGGCGCGATCAACTCAGGGTTGGATTCCTATGTGAACTACCTGCTGCCCGGCATCCTGCTGATCACGATCGCTTCGGGCGTCTCCTACACCGCATTCCGGCTGTTCAACGACATGCAGAGCGGCATCGTCGAGCGCTTCCAGTCCATGCCGATCGCCCGGTCGTCGGTGCTGTGGGCGCACGTGGGGACCTCGCTGGTCGCCAATCTGATCTCGCTCGTGGTCGTCGTGCTCGTCGCCCTCCTAATGGGCTTCCGCTCGGGGGCCGGAGTGCTGGCCTGGCTCGCCGTGGCCGGCATCCTGATCCTGTTCACCCTGGCGTTGACCTGGATCGCGGTCATCCCCGGTCTCTCCGCGAAGTCCGCGGACGGTGCAGTCGCGTTCTCCTACCCGCTCATCTTCCTGCCGTTCATCAGCTCGGCATTCGTGCCCACCGACACCATGCCCGGTCCGGTGCGCACCTTCGCCGAGTACCAGCCGGTGACCTCCATCGTCAACGCGATCCGCGACCTATTCACCCAGCAGCCGGTCGGCACCGACATCTGGATCGCCCTCGCCTGGTGCGTCGGCATCCTCATCGTCGCGTGCATCTTCGCCATGGTCATCTACCGCCGCCGACTCTCCTAATAGAGCCTCGAGCGGTTCTGACTCCGCTAATCCTCGGTCGCTCCGCTGATCCAGCAAAGATGCCGTCGAATGTAGGAGCGATCGTCCGCGGCGCGGAAGGTAGGCAGGCCTATGGCACCGGTTCCACACCACCCGCCGCACCGCCGCACTGCCGCCAGAACCGCGGCGACGCCGACGAGATCTAGGATCTTGGGGAATCTAGTTCACAACGCGGTACTTGAGGTGCGCGACCCCCGGCGCCTGGATCGCCCGGAGTTCCTCGAGCTTCAGATTCGGTCTTACTCCGTCGAAGAGGCGCGCGCCTCCGCCCAGGAGGATCGGCGCGACGTGCAGCTCCAGCTCGTCGACCAGACCGGCCGCCAGGTACTGGTTGATGACGTCGGCGCCGCCGCCGATGAAGACGTCCTTCTCGCCGGCGGCCTCCCGCGCTTGCTCCAGGGCCGACTCGATTCCATCGGTGACAAAGGTGAAAGTCGTGTCCGAGAGGATCAGCGGCTCGCGCTCGTGGTGCGTGAGAACGAAGACCGGCTTGCGGAAGGGCGGGTCCTCACCCCACCATCCCCGCCATGGATCGTCGCCCCATGGGCCGCGGGTGGCCGGACCGAACTTGCCCCGCCCCATGATCTCGGCACCGACATTCGCATTCTCCTCGGCGACCACGGCACTGCTGACGTTCTCCTCGCCGCCCTCCATGCCGACGCGCTCGCGCCACGCCTTCAGACTGGTCACCCAGTCGTGAAGCCGTTCGCCGCCCTCACCGAGAGGGTCCTCCTGGCTCTGGTTCGGGCCGGCAACGTAGCCGTCCAACGAAGTCGAGATGTGCACTCTCACCTTGCTCATGTCGCTATGGACCGATCAGAGGCCGGAAACTCATCGGTCGAGGCGGTCGACCTCCTCGCAATTGTGGGACCGCGCATGTACGCGAAGCCCATCTGTGTGTGGCCTCATAGGTCCGCCAGTCACCCTCGCGACTGAAGTGCGAGCGTGAGTGCTTGCCAGGCGGAACCTGCCTGCCCACTCGCGCCGCATGATTGGAGATGGCCATCTGTAGAACGTACTCCCCAGATGTCGGCTGAGAACGAGCTGGCGCCAAGATCACTATCAGACCGGGCGCCGCGTTGTTGCTCTGGACGGGCAACACTCGAAAGGCGGCGCCCCTGCCTTCGTTCGGCGGTAAGCCTCCAGAATCCGAGGCCCGACGCCGAGTATCACCGAGTTGGCAAAGCCGGGCGTCCTGCGACATCGGATAGCCCCACTCCACAGGTGATAACCCCGTGGTAAGCCCTGCCATGACACACTGCGGCGGGGACATATGGGCTCGAGCGCGAAGGGAGCACAGCATGTTGCGAGGATTCAGCCAACTCATCTTCTTTGCCGATGACATGGCGGCGGCAAGGCGCTGGTACACCGAGCTGCTGGGCATGGAGCCGTACTTCGAACGGCTGGGGCCGGACGGCAGGCTCGCGTATATGGAGTTCCGGGTGGGCGACTATCAGCACGAGTTGGGTTTGATCGACCGCGAGTACGCGCCCCACGGTTCGGCGGGCGGTCCGGCGGGCGCGGTGGCGAACTGGCACGTCGATGACGTGGAGGCGGCCCTGGAGAGGCTGCTGTCCATGGGCGCGAAGGAGCACGAGGGGCGCA
>DATFQP010000072.1:0-6241 GCA_035264145.1 Propionibacteriaceae bacterium | reverse complement strand
ACGTTGTCCAACGGGTTGTCAACCAGCCGCTGGTATGCGGTGACGTACTGCGGCTCCTGCTGCTCGCGGACAGCGGCTGCTGTCACCCGCTGGTGCGGGATGCCGTTGACCCTGACCATCAGCGAGCTGGTCTCGCCCTCATTCTGGTCGTAGGTTGTCACCTTGTAGTACGGGGACCAGGACACCGACTCCCCCGTAGTTCCTGGTGCGATGAACGTCTCACCGGCCAGCAACATGACAAGCCCGGCTGCCGCCGCGATCGCTATCCCGCGGCCGGGCCGGCCTAGCAGGACCGCGTACAGCGTTGCCACTATCGCTCCCCACACCACCGACGGCGCTCCGGCGAATGAGAGCAACGTGAACGCCGCGATGCCTATCAGGCTGCCTATCAGGTCTAGGCGGTAGGCCTCGAGCCGCGGCAGATGGTGGAAGCAGGAACCGACAATCTCCCCCGGCCCGGCCATGATGACCGCGACCGCGAGGAAGATCACTGAAAGCGAGAGCCAGGGCTTCGGCCCGGTTGTCTCGAGGCTGGTGAAGAAGATCACATTCGTGCTCGCCCGATCGATGGTGACCGGGTTGCTGAGGATGAAGCCCACCAGCGCGAGCAGCGCGACCAGCGAATAGTACGGCCGGGCCGGCCGGTCCTTGCGAGCCAGCAAAAACCCGAGGCCGATACCGAGGAAGGAACCGAGAAGGACGAAGTTCGAGAAAAAGCTCAGATGAACGACGTTCGCGCCGGTCCATCGGATCAACGCCAGTTCGAGGAACAGCATGAGCGTGCTGCCCAGAACCAGTCGTGCCCGATTACCCACCTCGTGTCCTTCCAATTCGACGCGTGGTGCGTCAGGCGCCAAGTCTGGCCGGTCGCGAACGCCGCCGTCGAGAAACTCAGCCTACGAGGTCCTCACCGCCCTTCATCCGTGCGTCCGTGAACGATTCGTCCCAAGCGCCGCCACGGAGCACGATCGACCTACCACGCCGACACCGCATCGCAGGCTCACGGTCTCCAGCCGACGAAGCAGGAATGTCATGCGCTGCATCGGAGATTGCAGGCCGATCGCCTTATCCTTGCTGTCGTGACCCCGGAGGAGCTAGCCAACTTGGCTCACCTACGCCACGCGCGAGACCTGATGGACCGTGCATACGCCGAGCCACTCGACGTCCCGGCGCTGGCCCGCACTGCGCTGATGTCGCCCGCTCATTTCTCCCGGCAGTTCCGAGCGGCCTACGGCGAGACGCCGTACTCGTACCTGATGACCCGGCGCATCGAACGCGCGAAGGCGCTGCTGCGCCGCGGCGACATGTCAGTGACCGACGTGTGCATGGCGGTTGGATGTACCTCACTCGGGTCGTTCAGTTCGCGGTTTACCGAGCTCGTGGGCGAGACGCCGACTGCGTATCGGGCCCGCGACCACGCTGGTCTAGCCGCCGTTCCGGCCTGCGTTGTGAAGACCCGCACCCGACCGAGCAGAAACGGAGAAGCCAAACGCGTGGTGGTCACCTAGCGTCGTCGCCATGGATATCTCACTCAAGCACTGCTTCATCAACGTGACCGACGCCGAGCAGGCGCTGACGTTCTACCGGGACGCGCTCGGCCTAGAACTGCGCAACGACGTTGCCAATGAGGGATCCCGGTGGATCACCCTCTCGTCGCCGGCGCAGCCCGACGTGGAGATCGTGGTCAGCGACTACCTCGGCAGCTCCCCGGCTGACCGGGACACACTCGCCTCACTGATCACCAAGGGCGCGCTGAATGGTGTTGTTTTTGCCACCCCCGACCTGGACACCACATTCGAGAAAGTGCGCGCCTCGGGCGCCGAGGTACTGCAGGAGCCGATGGATCAGTTCTGGGGCGCTCGGGACTGCGCATTCCGCGACCCCGCCGGGAACATGGTTCGGATCACCCAGGCGTAGCCAGATGATGAGCACGGGTCGCGTTGATGTAGGCCACCTGCGGCGACGCGTGAACGGTCAGGTGTTGCTGCCAGGCGACGATGGCTACAACTCGGCCCGTGCCATGTGGAATGCAATGGTGGACCGCCGCCCGGCCGTCGTGGTGCGGTGCTCGAGCAGCGCCGACGTCGCGGCTGCGATCGGATTCTCACGTATCAACGACCTCGAGGTCGGTGTCCGCTGTGGTGGGCACAGCGTGCTTGGTATCTCGGTGCCGGACGGTGGGTTGTTGATCGATCTGTCGGGGCTGCGCGGCGTCCGGGTGGATTCGGACGCCCACCGAGCCTGGGTGCAGGGAGGCGCACTACTGGGGGATCTGGACCGAGCTGCGCAGCATTTCGGCCTGGCTACGACGGCAGGCAACGTTTCCCACACCGGGGTTGGTGGGCTGACCCTCGGCGGCGGGATGGGCTGGCTGGCCAGGCGGTTCGGCCTGGCCAGCGACAACGTCGCCTCCTGCGAGGTTGTCACCGCTGACGGGGCGACACTGCGTGTCAACGAATCACAGCATGAGGACCTGTTCTGGGGACTGCGCGGTGGCGGCGGCAACTTCGGTGTCGTTACCGAGTTCGAGTTCCGTCTCCACGAGGTCGGCACCTCGGCACTCCTCACCGACCACACCTTTGATCTGGCCAAGGCGCGGCCCGCTATGCGCCGGTGGCGTGACCTGCTGGCCGAAGGCGTACCCGCACAGGCCACGCCCGTTGCTTGGGCCGGCACGATGGCTGATTCGCCGGACGTACCAGCGCCGCTACGCAACCGCGCCGTGGCCAGCTTGGGTTTTGTCTGGGTGGGTGACACCGATGAAGCTCCGTCCCTCATGCGCCGCATGGCCGGTTTCGGTGACCCGCTGGCCAAGCGGGTGCAGGACTTGTCCTACCTGCGACTGCAGACCATGGACGACGAGTGGCATCGACCCGGAGTACGGCGTCGTTACTTCAAGGGCCACTACCTCCCGGAGCTGTCCGACGAAGCAATCGATGCCTTTCTGTCCCGAGGGGAAGCCGATCCAAGCGTCGACCCGGCACGGTTACCGAACGGCTCGTTCCAGGGTTACGGCGGCGCGATCGCCGCCAGGTCTGACGACGACAGCGCCTTCAGCCACCGCAACGCCCTGGTGGAGTTCGTCGCGTCCACAGCCTGGACCGACCCCGCAGAAGACGACCAGCGCATCATGGCGGCCCGCCGGTACGGCGCTGCACTCGAGCCCTTCGCCAGCGGCGTTTACGTCAACACGCTCAGCGACGAAGGCGAAGCCGGCGTACGCCGGGCATATCCGGCCGGCAAGCTGGCCAGGCTCATCGCGCTCAAACGGCGATACGACCCGGACAACGTCTTCCACCTCAACCAGAACATCCGTCCCGACTAGTGATGGCCCGCTCACCGTCTACCAGGCGTAGTCCTCGGGCGCGGTCTTGCGGCCGGGGAAGATTTCGTCGAGGCGGCTCAGCTGTTCTGTCGACAGGCTGAGCTTGAGGGCGGCCAGGGCGCTGTCCAACTGATCACTGGTTCGCGGACCGATGATCGGTGCGGTGACAGCGGGCCGGGTCAGCAGCCAGGCGAGGGCCAGCGTGCCGGGCTCCGCGCCGACCTGCTCTGACAGATCCTCGTAGGCCTGGATCTGGTCTCGATGCTCAGCCAGGCTTTGGGCAGCCCGACCCTCCAGCCGCCGGACGCCGGTGTTCTCCTGCTTGATCACCCCACCCAGCAGGCCGCCCTGCAGCGGTGACCAGGGAATGATCCCCACCCCGTAGCGTTCCGCGGCCGGCACGACTTCAAGCTCGATGTCGCGGACCAGCAGGTTGTACAGCGACTGCTCACTGACCAAACCCATCAAGTTCCGCCGGGCGGCGGCAGCCTGCGCGTCGGCGATATGCCAGCCGGCGAAGTTGCTGCTCCCGGCGTAAAGGATCTTGCCCGCCTGCACCGCCACCTCGATCGCCTGCCAGATCTCATCCCACGGGGTGTTCCGATCGACATGGTGGAACTGGTACAGATCGACATAGTCGGTCTGCAGCCGGCGTAAACTCGCCTCCAGCGCCCGGCGAATGTTCAACGCCGACAACTTGCCCTCATTGGGCCAGCTACCCATCTCGCCGTACACCTTGGTGGCGATCACCGTCCGCTCCCGGCGACCGCCGCCGCTCGCGAACCAGTTACCGATAATGGTCTCGGTCTCACCCGGCTCAGTGCCGTAACGGTTTGCGGTGTCGAAGAAGTTGATCCCCACATCGTGGGCCATGTCCATGATGGCGTGCGAATCCTCTTCTGATGTTCTAGGCCCGAAGTTCATCGTGCCAAGACACAGTCGGGAGACCTGAAGGCCGGCACGGCCGAGATAGCTGAAATCCATTCAGCCAGCCTTTCATCCTCGCCACCGCAAGGGCCATCCAGGTAGCGCTGCGGCCTGACAGGGCACTAGGAGTCCGACATCGCAAGCAACGTTCACCTGCCGAGACGTCCTGGGCCCAGTTCACCCGCGAGACCTGCTGGCCGCAGCTTGGCCTCCGTGACCTGGGTTTGCAGGATGGTAGATGATTCCATGACGATCCCTGTAGTCCGATAGCAGACCATCGATGACCCGAGCCGTTCTCAGAGCACTACGCCCGTGGCTGGGCGACTCGCCGTACCCGGTCAAAGAGTTGACCACGGTCTGGATCAGGGGCAGTTGAACGGTCTCGGGATAGGGCGCCGCTATCTGCTCCACGCCATGCGCAGTGAGCAGCCGCAACGGCTCGTCGGCGAAGCAGGAGAAACTCAGGGCTCCCGCTGTTCCGATGATCTCAATGTGATCTTTGTTCTGGAACGAGTCGTAGTTCCAGATACCAACACCTTCGACGCCAGAACGAAAGCTGAAGACACCCGTGACCAGGTCCTCGGCTGGGTAGCGTCCACCACGGTTCGCAGCGACCCCGGCGGAATGAAGTATTGGACCGAGGAGCCAATCCAGCAGATCGAGGATGTGAGAGCCGAGGTCGACGAAGTGGCCACCGCCGGAGATCTCAGGATCTACCCTCCAGCCCTCCTGGTCAGCCTCATCCACTGGGGCCGGCCGCTCGTTGCGGATGCTGACCGACCGGAGCTGACCGATTCGGCCACTGTCCAACAGATCTTTGACGGTGACAAAGCGCGGCATGGCCCGCCTGTAGTAGGCCACGAACAAACCCACTCCCGCCTCGTCGCAGGCTGAAATCATGTCTTCACATTCAAGGGCCGTGCGAGCCATCGGCTTCTCGACATAAACGGGTTTGCCTGCCCGGGCGACGCGGACCACATATTCCCGGTGTGAGTCAGGCGGCGTGGCAACGTAGACAGCATCGACCTCGGGATCGTTGATGAGCTCATCGGCATCGTCGTACCACCGGGGGACGTTGTTTCGTCGAGCGTAGTCAGCGGCAAGATCACGATTTCGGCGCATGACGGCGACCAATTCGGATCGCTCAGCCTGCTGAAATCCCGGCCCGCTCTTACGTTCGGTGACATTCCCGACGCCGATGATTCCCCACCGCACCCGCTCCACGGTCGCCACAGTATTCGGTCGAGGTTGGCAAGATGGGTTCGATGCTGGATATGGAGTTGCCTGCTCGTCCGCAGCTGCGCGGGATCGCCAACCACCGGAGCCGGTGGAGCGCGGCCGAGCCCGGCGGCGAGGGCTGCTCGTCACCGGGCTTCGGCTCAATCGCGCCTATGCGGCCTCTGCCGTCACGCTGATCCGACGCTGGAGCCAACGCGATCGCGGTCGTCGACCTGTGCTGGCGGTTTGGTCCAGAACCGCCGGTTGAAGATCAGCAGGCAGATGGCGACCAGGCACCAGACCAGGCTGTAGAGCCAGGTCATCCGGGTGGTGTCAGCACCTGCCGGCCACAAGGTGCTGGTCTCGATGACACCATTGGCCGCGTGCGCGATCAGCGTGAGCAGGGCGCTGCCCGAGGCGTGGTTGAACAACCAGGCGTACCAGAAAGTTACCGCGATGGTGGGCAGTGCCTCGATCGGGCTGGACCCGAACTGGTGCATGACGAAGAGTGGAGTATGCCAGATGGTGACCCCTATGGCCATCAGTACGGTAGCGGCGAGTGGTGTCCGGGTCCTCTGCAGCGTGGGCTGAGCCCATCCGCGGAAGCTGGCCTCCTCCGGGAGCTGGGCATTGAGGGGGTTGACGATGTTTATGGCGATCGCCATCGGCAGGCCGTACCAGACGGTGAACTCGGCGATCTTCGGGACGGGTGCGCCCAAAGCGGTGTTCAGGCCTATGGATACGAACGAGACTGCCAGCGGCACGGCGAGC
>DATFQP010000071.1:0-20968 GCA_035264145.1 Propionibacteriaceae bacterium | reverse complement strand
CAGGACCAGGTCGGGAACACCTTTGTTCAACATCTCCAGCGCCTGCTCTCCGGAGCTCGCGGTAAGCAACAGATAGCCGCGTGGAGCTAGCACCGCGTCGAGCAATCGAAGGTTCTGGGGCTGGTCGTCGACGGCGAGGATGGTGATCTGATCCGGCATCAAGACCCACCCGGCAAGAACTGGGCGAGCTGCTCCGGCAGGCTGCGGACGCTGATGGGTTTCGCGATGTAGCCGTCGAAACCGGCCGCCTCCGCCCGCTCGACGTCGTCTTTCATGGCGAAGGCTGTGACCGCGACCACTGGTACCTTGCGACGTCGAGGATCGGAGCGAATGCGCTGCAGAGCCTCGTGGCCGCCGATTCCCGGCAGTTGCAGGTCCATGAGGACTAGATCGAGTGAGTTGCTAGACGCCACTGCGACGCCTTCTTCACCCGACCGAGCTGTGACCACGTCGAAGCCATGGAATTCCAACACGTCCCTGATCAGCTTCAGGTTGAGTGCGTTGTCCTCGACGACGAGGATTCGCGCACGCATCAGAGCTCCCGTTCACGGTTATTGCCAGGCAGCACCCGCAGCCGTCGCAAGGCATCGAGCAAATCGTCGCGACCCACCGGTTTGACCAGGTATTCCACGGCGCCGGCCGCCAGGCCGCGGGACTTCTCGTCCAGGATGGAAACGATGATCACCGGGACCTCCTCAGTCTCAGGATCCGCCTGCAGTGCCTCCAGCACCTCCCAGCCGTCGATCCCCGGTAACCGGATATCGAGCAGGGCGGCGACCGGTTGCAGTCGTCGGATCCTGTCCAGGCCCTCATTGCCGTCGCGGGCTCGGACGACGCGCACGCCGTGACCGTCGAGGTACGCGCTCATCAGGTCGAGTGACCTGCGGTCGTCGTCGACCACGACAACTACTGGATCAGTGTCGTCGCGGTTGTCAGATTCCACCGAACCATCAGCAGCGAGAACTGGGACGGTGAAGCCGAAGGTGCTCCCAACGCCGACCTCGCTCTGAAGGGTCATCACACCGCCCATCAACGCAACGATCCGTCGGCACAGGGTCAGGCCGAGGCCCGTGCCGTCCTCACGTGACGGCCCTCGCCGCCCCTGGTGGAATGCCTCGAAGATGCGTTCCTGGTCCTCGGACGGGATGCCGATCCCGCTGTCGCTCACCGTCACGGTCATCCGCCGCTCCGTACGCGCGGCCTTCACTGCGATATGTCCGCCGTCGGGCGTGAACTTCACAGCGTTGCTAAGCAGGTTCAGCATGACCTGCTTGAAGCGCAGTTCGTCGGACTCGATCAGATTTAGCGCAGGATCGATCTCGAGCGTCAGGCCGATCCCGTGTATCGCGGCTCGCTCGCGGACCAGTGCGATCGTATCCTCGATCACCCCCCGAACTGGGAACACCGAAGGCTCGAGCTCCATCCGGCCGGCCTCCACCTTCGAGAGGTCGAGGATCTCGTTGAGCAGCTCGAGGAGATGCTTGCCGGAGCTGAGGATGTCCCGTAGGTACTCTTCCTGGCGCTCGTTCAGATCACCGAACATTTGCTCGAGCAGTACCTCCGAGAACCCGATCACGGCGTTCAGAGGGGTCCGCAGCTCGTGCGACATGCTTGCCAGGAAGTCGGACTTGTGCTCGCTGGCCACTTCCAACTGGGCGCTCTTGCGCTCGAGCTCACGAAAGAGTCGCGCGTTGGACACCGCCAGCGCGGACTGGTTGGCAAACGTCTCCATGAAGTCCATGACGTCGCCCGAGAAGTTTCCAGGGGACTTCCGCCGGACCACCATGACGCCGATGATCTGACCGTGGCGCAGTACCGGGACGGCAAGGACCGACCGCCATCCGTCCTGGTACAGCAGCTCCAGATGGACGTCCCGGTCTACCAGCGCGATATCGGAGATCGGGATCGGGCGCCCCTCGCGCGCAGCACGGCCGACGAGGGTCTCGTCTAGTCCGATCTTGATCTTGCGCAGTCCCGACAATAGCTCCGGGTTGCTGGGATACGTGGTCCTGGCCAGGAGGCGGCGCTCGGCCTCGACGTACTCCATGATCGAACCACCGTCGCACTCCGCAAACCGCACGGCGTTGAGGATGATCTTGAATAACACCTCGTCGAGATCGAGGGTCGAGCCGACGGTTTCTCCTACCTCGTTCAGGGCCTGCAACTGCTCGACCTTGCGCGCCAACTCGCGCTGGCGCCCCTCCAGTTCGCGTACTAGATGCAGATTTCGTACCACGGCGGCGGCCTGGGCGGCGAAGGTCCGGAGCATCGCCGTCGCTCGTTCTTCGAAAGGTTCCACCTTGGTTCGCCAGAGGCTGATCGCGCCGACCACCTCGTCGTCGAGGATCAGCGGTGCGGCGATCACCGTGCGAGAACCGTTCATCTCTTGAACGTCTCGCCGGCCGTAACCGGGGTCGGTGAGGACGTCCCTGACATGCTCGATACGTCGGTCCAGGGCGACGCGTCCGGCCATCGTCTCCCGATCCCTACGAAGCGGGTGGGCGTCCACATAACTTCGAAACTCCGGCGGCGCGCCAACGGTTGTCGCAAGCTCGAACTCCTCGCCATGCAGCAGGTAGATCGACACACCTTGGCATCGACAGAGTCGCCGCGCGCTCTCCGCCACCGTCGTCATCACGGCGTCCGCGTCTGCGTCGGAGGACGACCGGCCCAGGGCGACGAGCACGGCATCGGCGGCGATAAGCTGCTCTACGACGTCACCGTGATCTCGCACCAGGCGACCGTGATCCTCGGCGGTCGGCTCTCGCAGCCCTCCGGTCATCGGGTCCGCCTCTCCTGCGACGTCCAGGGGTGATGTGGCTGTCATTCTCCTCTTGTCGCGCTGGCAGGGGAATGCCGCAGTGCCAGAGTCCTTTCGAACTATCTCGCACGACTATCGAATTGATATCGGCTGGCGAACCCGGTCTGAACCCAGGCTCGACGCTGCCACCCTCGGTAGGGTGACCGCCATGACGGTCGGCGCTCGCCGAGACGGCGGCGACCATCCCTGCCGTGCCAGTGAGTGGGGCTAGGACACGCCCTTGCAAAACCTCGACCCCACAACGCTGCTGCTACAGCTTGGCATCCTGTTGGCTGTCGCCTTCCTGCTGGGACGTCTGGCGGAGCGGATCGGCCTCCCTGCCACGACGGGGGAGCTCGCGGCAGGTCTGCTGCTTGGCCCCTCAGTTCTTGGCAGTATCGCGGCAGCCAACGGGAGTGGTTGGCTGTTCACGCCCGCATCCGGTCAGCTCGAGTCCCTTCGCGGCATTGCGCTGTTCTGCGGCGTGCTGCTGATCGGCGTGGCCGGCGCAACCGTCGACCTTCCGTTCGTCCGGGCTCGGGTCCGGACCGTCTGGCTGATCAGCCTCGGGGCTCTCGGCCTGCCGCTGGCTTCGACTCTGGTCCTCGCCCACTTCGCCGATCCCCAACTCCGCGGGCCCAATGCAACTGTGTGGTCCTTCGCGGCTTTCGCGGGTCTCGCACTGTCGGTGAGTGCGGTGCCCGTCATCGTCAAGATCTTCGCCGATTTGGGCATCCTGCACCGCAACCTGAGCCAGTTGTCCTTGAGCGTGGCCGTCATCGACGACGCGACCGTGTGGGTCGGGCTGTCGATCATCGCGGCCTTCATCCATGTTCGATATTCGACCGACCTCTCGGCACTGTCCGGAGATCTGCTGTTGGCGCTGACGGCCATCATCGCTCTGGCCCTGATCGCCGTGGTAGCCCGACGCTCCGTTGATGTCGATCGACCAGGGGCCGGACGCGAGACAGGTGTCGGGGTGTCTTGCCTGGTTGCATCGGCTTTCATCACGTTGGGTGCGGTTCTCACCGACGGTATCGGGCTTGATTCGACACTCGGTGCGTTCGTCTGCGGCATGATCGTCGCCTCCGGCAGGCTGGTCCCTGTGGCCAGGCTCAGGCCACTGCGCACGATCGTGCTGGGCGTTCTGGCGCCGCTCTTCCTGGCGGCAAGCGGATTGTCCGCCGACCTGACGGCGCTCCGGGATCCCGGGCTGGCCCTCGGGGCGTTGGCAGCGGTCGTGCTAGCCATCGTGAGCAAGTCACTCGGGGCCTACGGGGGTGGTCGCCTGGCTGGACTCGGGCACCAGGCATCGATGGCGGTGTCGTCGGCCCTCAATGCGCGCGGAACCGTTCAGCTGGTGGTCGCAGCGGCCGGTTTGCGTCTCGGGTTGATCAGCACTGCGGGCTTTACCGTCCTCGTGCTTGTTGCGCTGATCACCTCGGCCATGGCCGGTCCGCTCATTCGTCGGTACATGCGGCAACTTCCACCGAGTCGGGATGAGGAGCGTCGGGAACGTCTGGTCGACTGACTCTGCGGGTGTCGGTCAGATCTGCAGGGTCACGAGCACGACATCTCCCGCCTCAAGATCCTCGGTGTTCCGGACGTCCTTCTTGATAGGCAACAGATACGTCCTCCGGGCATTGTCAGGAAACAGCGAGGTTGTCCACCGCGTCGATCCGACCGTCGCTTCTACCGGGATCGAACCGAACGCCGAGGCGTTCAGAGCCACCTGCTCACGGATGTCGTCAGCCACCTCGGGCGGAAGGCTGACGAAATGCCAGGCGGCCGGACCGTCGTACTCCCACAGGTCACCGCGAAACTCGTAACGATCACCAGCCATGGGAGGAGACCACACTCCTATCAGGGCGTCATATCTGAGAGAGCTTCTGAAGCATACGAAGGCCGAAGCTGTTTAGTCATACTGAGCTGATGGAGCAGCCTCGCCCGTCGGGAACGCTCACTTTGTTGTTCAGTGACATCGAGGGTTCGACCCGGTTACTCACCCAACTGGGCGTGCATTACGGCGAAGCGCTATCGGTTCAGCGGTCGATCATGCGTGACGAGTTCGAACACTGGCACGGCACCGAGATCGGTACTGAAGGCGACAGTTTCTTCGTCGTCTTCGCCTCTGCAACAGATGCGGTGAACGCCGTACTGGCGGCGCAACGCAGGCTTGCCTCATACGATTGGCCCGACGGTGCCATGGTGCGGGTACGGATGGGGTTGCATACCGGCCAGCCGACCCGTCTGGAGAACGATTACGTCGGCATGGATGTGCACCGCGCCGCTCGCATCGCATCAGCCGCACATGGCGGGCAGATCGTGCTGTCGGCGGCAACAGCGCAGATCATTTCCGATCAGTCGCCCGAGCTTCAACTGAAGGACTTGGGATGGCACCGGCTCAAGGACATTCCCGAGCCCGAACGCATCCTGCAGCTGATTGCCGACGACCTGCCGCGGGAGTTTCCGGCGTTGATGAGCCTTGGCACTCCCACCAAACTGCCGCCGGCTCCGACTCCGATCATCGGACGAGACGGGGAGCTTGCCGAAATCACGGCGCAGCTCGCGGGCAGTGCGGCGCGTCTGGTGACTTTGACCGGACCTGGAGGGTCAGGCAAGACACGGTTAGCAATCGCGGCGGCCGGTCGGCTGGCGTCTTCGCGCGCCGACGGCGTCTACTTCGTGCCGCTGGCAATGGCTAACACCGCCGATGTCATGTGGAGCACCATTGCGGATACCTTGGGCATCGTCGGCGAAGGCCGAGCGCCACCGACCTTCTTCCAGCACATCGCTCAGCGAGACATGCTGTTGGTCCTGGACAACCTCGAGCAACTGACCGATGCGGCGCTCATCGTCAGCCAGCTCCTCGCCCATGCACCCCAGCTGGCCATCATCGCGACCTCGCGCCGGCCGTTGCATGTCACCGGCGAGTACCAGCACCCAGTGCCTCCGCTAGAGATTCCTGCGCCAGGTCTGAACGCACAAGACGCTCAATTGTGGGGAGCGGTCGCGCTCTTCGTGCACCGAGCTCAGATGGTTCGACCGAACTTTCAGCTCACTGACGACAACGTCGCCGACGTGATCGCCATTTGCGTTCGGCTCGACGGGATGCCATTGGCCATCGAGCTGGCTGCCGCTCGGACGACATTGCTGGCACCCCGCGCCATCCTCTCCAGGCTTGACCGCAGCCTTGAGCTAGGCGGGGCGGAATTGGATCGACCGGACCGACAGCGGACACTGCGGCAGACCATCGCCTGGAGCTTCGATCTCCTCACAGCCGATCAACAAAGGTTCTTCCGGCAACTGGGAGTCTTTGGCGGCAGCTGCGACCTCGCTGCCGTGGCAGCGGTCACCCAAACGCCTGGTGATCCGCTGGATGAGGTTGCCGGCCTGGTTGATATGAGTCTCGTACGTATCCTCGACGACCGCGCCGGCGAGCCGCGAGTTGATCTTCTCCAGACCGTGCGAGCGTTCGCCCGCGAGTGCCTCGATGCTGCCGGTGAGTGGGAATCGGTGGCCCGACGACATGCCCACCACTACCTCGCCCTCATCGAAGAGCTCGGTCCTCGGCTCCGAACCGCGGAGTACCTCACAGCCCGTGACCGGATCGAATCAGAGCTGGACAACCTTCGCGGTGCCCTGGGATGGAGCCTGCAGGAAAACGACCAACATGGCGACCGGTCGATCGGCTTTCGACTGTGTCGTGAGCTGACCTGGTTTTGGTACGCGTGCGGCTATCCGGAGGAAGGTCGTCGCTGGTTAGAGCGGGCGACCGAACGGGTCAGCGGAGACGAGCCTGAGGAGATCGCCGTACTCCACGGTCTCGGTGTCATCTTGCTTCAGCAAGGGGAATCGGAGAAAGCGCGTCAATTGTTGACGAGTTGCCTCGACTACTGGCGTCGGCGAGGTGACGACAGCAAGACGGCTATGGAACTCAACAGCCTCGCCATCGCCTACCGCTACACCGGTGACGAGGATCAGGCTCGTGCCCTACTTACCGAAGGCATATCCCTCGCCGAACGAAGCGGTGACACGAGTCGTCTGGCAGCTCTGCACTCCAACTTGGGGATCCTGGAGATCGATGTCGGTGCGCCGGCCATCGCCATCGATCTGTTCGACAGGGCGATCGTCCTTGACCGCGAGCTCGAGGACACATGGGCGGAGGCGTGCGACCGGGTCAACCGTGCGGCAGCGCGCATCAGTGCCGGCCAGATCGACGCTGCGCATCAAGATCTACGCGACGTGTCCTCCGACGTCCTGGCCGTGGACGACGTCGACCTCACCATCGGTCTGATCGAACTGTTAGCAATGTTCTGGGGTGAATCCGGCGACGTTCGCAGAAGCGCACGGCTTCTCGGCACCTCACAGGCGATGCGGGAGCAGGCCAACTTGCCCCGGCCACCGCCCGACTCCGCCCATCTGAGCAGGTCGCTGTCGGCCAACAAATCAAAGGTAAGTGAAGACATCTGGTCCAGCTACGTGAATGAGGGCCGAATGTTGAGCGGGGAGCAAGCGATAGCCGAAGGCATCAGCTGAATCCTCACCGACTCACGCAGCGGGGTCGCTCACGCGTAGCCGCGTACTGACCAAGCTGTGGCAACGACCTCGAACGGTGGCGGTCCGAGCAAGTTTGAGCACCTGCCTTGAAGTTCCTCACGTCGATCCTTCGCCAGTGAAGCAACATAGTCGCCGGCCGGACCGACCCCCAGAGTGAATGGCTCCCACCATTCGGTAAAGGAGGCAAAACCCAGGCGGATCGTGAGTGAGCCTGAGCTGATCCCGCTAAGTCCGGCTGCGTCGGCAAGCTCGGCCAGTTGGCCCTCTCGTGCCCCGGCACGCCCCGCCTCACCCGGTGCCGTGGGATCCAGCTCCTGGACGGCCTGCCAGAACGTGCTGAGGGGACCGCCTCCACCTGCGTGATCCCACACGCAAGCGGCGACAACCCCTCCGGGCCGGGTGACGCGACTCATCTCGGACAAGCCCGCCACCGGGTCATTCATGAAGTGGACGACAAGTTGCGCGAGCGCAACATCGAAGGTGTCGCTTCGGAACGGTAGATCCTCGGCCGTCGCGGCATGCACGTCGATCTCAGGAAACCGGGAATGGACTGCCTCGACGAAGGACGGTGACGGATCGATGGCGGACACCCCGTTCGGTCCGAGGAGTTGGACCAGCCGTGCGGTCAGCGCTCCCGGGCCGCAGCCCACGTCCAAGACCTGCTGGCCAGCTCCGATGCCGGCGAAGTCGGAGAACTGCTCCGCCAGGGGCTCCGAGAACCGACCCATGAACCGGTTGTAGTCCTCGGCGGAGACGGCGAACGTCACGGCGCGACCATACGACTGCGCATGTTCAAGACGGTAGCCGCAGAGGGGAGCCGACCTGCACCGAGTGCCGCCTGAACCTAGCGCCCCAACGGGGATGAGCGTAACGTCGCAAGACAGGTTTCTTACCGAAGGAGAGGCCAGAGTTCCCATGTTCGTACAGGTGATCCAGGGAAAGGTCAGTGATCGCGCGGCCGTGAGGGCCGCGCTGGATCGCTGGTTGAGTGAGGTTGAGCCCAGCTCCATCGGCTGGCTCGGCAGCACGGGTGGCGTGACGGAGGACGGAAGATTCCTCCTATTCGCACGATTCACCTCCGAAGAAGAGGCGATGCGCAACAGCGATCGGCCTGAGCAGAGTGCCTGGTGGGCTGAGACGTCGAAGCTCTTCGAGGGGAACGCGACCTTCAAGAACAGCATCGCTGTCGATGAGGACCTGGTGGGCAATCCTGACGATGCCGGCTTTGTCCAGTTCGTTCTTGGCAGGATGCGAGATCCTGAACGCGGCCGAGCCTTGATGAGGAGGCAAGATCGGCAGGCCTGGACGGAATTGCGACCCGACTTGCTGGGCACGGTGACAGCAGTCCACGAGGGTGGTGAAATGACGACAGCCGCCTACTTCACGTCGGAGAAAGACGCTCACGAAGGGGAAGCAAAAGAGATTCCCGAGGAGCTCACGAGAGGTATGGAAGAAATCAATAGCCTCACTGTGGGAGAGCCCGAATTTTTGGACATCAGGGAGCCCTGGCTCGATTCTCCAAAACGCTGACCTGGCTGATCTTGTGCTGCTCCTCCACCGAGGGCGGTGTTGGATACAGCACAATCAATGAACGTAACCCGTGACTGGGTTGGCTCAACTCCGGCGACGCCGGGATGGTCAGCCCTGGGTCAGCCCTACACTTCAGCGCATGGCGCAGCCGGGAAGTCGCAGCCGCATTGTGCTGGCTATCCTCTGGTTGCTTTTGGGTCTCGCGATGATCGGTGTTCCGCTGCGGCTTGGCTGGACCCGGTGGCAAGCCATCCTCAACGGCCATCCGGCCATGCTGGCCGCTGGAATCCTCTGCGGTCTGCTCGGCTTCGTCGCGGTCGCCTGGTCGATCGCCTCCTTGGCCCTCGGCGATCGCCAGGACCGCGAAGGCGATCCGGAACATCCGGCGCGGCGAACGGACGAGCAGATCCGCCGCCGGGCGCGCTGGCGGTTGGCGCTCGCCATTCCAGCTCTGATCGCTTGCGCAGCCCTGGTCGCCGTCCTGGCGTGGACCCGACCTTTCAATGCCACACCAACGGCCGCTGCGTCCATGCGGTCGGAGAACAACGTCGTCGTTGTCGACAAGCTCGGCTGGTACGAGATGCGACCGGTTGGTAAGGACAAGTCAGGCAAGACGGTGAAGCCGACAGTTGCACTCATCTTCGTGCCGGGTGCCCGGGTGGATCCGCGCGCCTACGCCAGGCTATTACGTCCGCTCGCCGACGCCGGGTATGTGGTAGCCGTGCTGAAGGCTCCGTTTGGCATTGCACTGGCCGGGCCTAATCAGGCTGAGAAGGTGCTGGGCGTGCACCCGGAGATTACCTATTGGGCGGTCGGCGGGCATTCGCTTGGCGGCACGGCTGCTGCGTCCTTTGCCGACGAGCATGAAGAGGTCAAGGCGCTGGTCCTCTACGCGTCATATCCCGCCAGACCGATAGACCGTACGGATCTCAAAGTCCTATCGATGTCCGGGTCGGCCGATGGATTGGCGACCACGGCCGACATCAACGCATCGAAGGCATACCTGCCACCCGACACCCTGTACGTGGTCATTCCTGGGGCGGTACACAGCGACTTCGGGGACTACGGCGACCAGCCGGGGGACGGCACGAGCACGATCGACCACGCGGTCGCGCAGACTGAGATCCAGAAAGCAACCTTGGACTTGCTCGCCTCGCTGACCCCGCCGATCAAGACGCCGAAGAAGTAGGGACCTAACCATGAGTGAAACCGGCCTTCGCGCCGCCCAGGCGAAGATGACTGCCGCCGGCGTGCACCAAAAGGCCATTGACGTCTTCACGCATTACTACGCTCAGCTCGAGGAGGGAGTGACCGGCTTCATCGCGGAGGAATCGATCACCCCGCTAGAGCGTCCGCACCTGCTCGAGTCCGTTGCGGTCACGGACGAGGACGCCCGGGCCGCTCTCGCCCGAACTGTCATGATCAAACTCAACGGTGGGCTGGGCACCTCGATGGGCATGGACAAGGCGAAGTCCTTGCTGCCGGTACGGGACGAGAAGTCCTTCCTCGACATCATCGTTGATCAAGTGCGATCCGCGCGCACGACGCATGGCGTCAAGCTGCCGCTGATCTTCATGAACAGCTTCAGGACTCAGGACGATACGCTTGCGGCCCTGACGGCACATCCCGATCTGGCTGTCGACGATCTTGAACTCGACTTCGTCCAGAACTCCGAACCGAAACTGCTCGCCGACGACCTGACGCCGGTCGAGTGGCCTCGCGATCCTGAACTCGAGTGGTGCCCGCCCGGTCACGGAGATCTCTACACCGCGCTCGACGTCTCCGGCATGCTGAATCGCCTACTTGGCCTGGGTTATGGCTACGCCTCGGTGTCCAACTCCGACAACCTGGGTGCTGCGCCCAATGCCACCATCGCTGGCTGGTTCGCCGGGAGCGGCGCCCCGTACGCTGCCGAAGTCTGCCGCCGCACCGCGGCGGATCGCAAAGGCGGTCATCTGGCCATCCGCAAATCAGACTCCCGGTTGATCTTGCGGGACACCGCGCAGACCGCCAAGGAGGAGATGGACTACTTCACCGACGAGCACCGCCACCCTTACTTCCACACGAACAACCTGTGGCTCGATCTCGAAGTGCTGGCCCGAACGCTGAAAGAGCGGAACTCGGTGCTGGGGCTGCCGCTGATCAAGAACGAGAAGACTGTCGATCCGGCCGATCCGTCGTCGCCTGCGGTGATCCAGATCGAGTGCGCCATGGGCGCCGCCATCGAGGTTTTCGAGGGGGCGACCGCCATCGGGGTTGGTCGGGACCGATTCCTGCCGGTCAAGACGACCAACGACTTGCTGGTGCTCCGCTCGGACGTCTATGAGGTCGGCCCCGAGGGCCGGCTGGCCAAGATCACTGACCAGGTGCCGCTGGTCGACCTCGACTCGCGCTACTACAAGACCATCTCGGCCTTCGACCGCCGGTTCGCATCTGGCGTTCCATCGCTGCGACGTGCGCGCGAACTCAGCGTTGAAGGCGACTGGACCTTCGGGCCCGATGTCATCATCGTCGGCACGGCTCAACTCGACGATCGAGGCACGCCGCAGATGGTCCCGGCCGGATCAGTCCTGGGTGCCGAGAACTGATTCCGACCCATCGTCAGGCTGTCGTCACAACCTCGTCGAAGTCCAGCCGCGGCAGGCGAGGGCGGAAGGCCGAGGCGGCGGGATGGCCGATGTTCACCACCAGCAGCGCACGATGACGGCCATCCGGGAAGAAATCAGCTGCGACGCCATCCGCGTCGAACCCGCCCATCGGACCCGCCACCAGGCCGGCCGCCCGGACGCCGATCAAGAAGTAACCGATCTGGAGCGCTGTATTGAACACCGCCGCTCGGTCGCGCCGCTCCTCGTCTGCATAGCCACTACGAGCACCCGGGCTCGTGGGGAAGATCCTCGGCAGCTCGTCGTGGAAGTCAAGATCAGCAGCGAGCACCGCAACCAGCGGCGCGGAGGCGGTTTTCGCCTTGTTCCCCTCGAAGACATGCTGGAGGAGGCGGGCACGTGCCTCGGGTGTCCGGATCAGGACTATCCGGAGCGGCTGGCTGTTCATGGCCGTCGGTGCCCACTTGATGAGGTCATAGATGGCACGCATCTCCTCGTCACTTACCGGCTCGTCAGTGAAGGCATAGCCGGTACGAGCATCGCGGAAGAGCAGGTCTTGAACCCGCGACGGGATGGCCAAGGAGGTGTCGAAGTCGGCTTCGAACTCAGAGAGATCGGCGGGAGACAGATCCAGGTCGGTCATGTCAGTTGAACGCTCAACCAAAGAATGTATTCCCAAGCTATGCGACTTGGTGAATGACGACCGTGAGAGCCTGGACTGTGCCGAGTGACGTGGCGCCCTGGCATCAAGCGTTGGCATACGCCATTCTTGGTCGGCGGTTGCCTCAGCTGTCGCATCAAGACGAGCCCGATGTCGCAGCCCTGGCCGATGAGTTGAGCGCTGACGACCAGCTAGGTGCCTCGGTGAAGCGGTTACAGGCCCAGGGGACGTGGCCGCTGCCGGTGCCGTCCGATCTGATGGTCGGGCTCGGCTGGGCACAATTTACGGCGGCCTTGGCGGAGCTTCAGCAAAAGTTGGGGTTCGATGCCCACCGGACCCATCTTGCGGTCGATCGGCCGGCCAATGCAGACGAACGGCGGTTGCTCGACGAGGTGCCGCCGCACCATCGCGGCTGAACAGTGAGTGCCCAGGCAGGCAAGCAAAACACCATCGGTGAGTACAGGACAAGAAGGAGGACAAATGAGCAAGCTCGTCGTTGTCGAGAACCTCTCCCTCGACGGGGTCATGCAGGCGCCTGGGCGCCCGGACGAAGACACCCGTAGTGGCTTCGATCGGGGCGGCTGGGCCGCCCAGGCGCTGGCCAAGGACCCCGAAGCCGCTCAGGCATCGATGGCAGGTCAAGGGCAAACGGCGGCGATGCTCTTTGGCCGCCGCACCTACGAGGACCTCGTCGGGCACTGGCTTTCGACTCCCGAGCCGAATCCGTTCACCGAAATTCTCAAAAAGACGCCGAAGTACGTCGCTTCGCGCACCCTCACCCAGCCGCTACCGCATCCCAATTCCACGCTGCTCAAGGTGATGCCATGGACCAGGTTGCCTCACTCAAGTAGGAGTTCGGCCAAGACGTCGTCGTCCTCGGTAGCGGTGTCCTGGTCCGAGATCTGGCGGCAGCTGGCCTCATCGATGAGTACGTCCTGACCACGATCCCTGTCGTGCTCGGCTCGGGCACCCGGCTGTTCGGTAACCTACATCCGGCTAGCGGTGGTCAACAGCGTGACAACCTCCTCAGGAATCGTGGTGGCCAGGTTGCGTGTCGAGCAATAGATCCTTGAGGAGCTGCGCCGGGACAGCCAGGCTGCCGCGCCAGCTAACGAAGCACCACACTGATCCTTGTGCTGGCGGCCGCTTCGGCCAGCAGGGTGGCTGTTTCCGCATCTACATCGACGAGGACCAACGCACCGTCAGCTGCACTGACCCCTTCCGACGCGGGCGATGCAGGCACGGTCAGCACCCTCACTCGGGTGGCCACAACGTTTGCTTGGCCACCCTCCGGGTCGGCGGCGATAACGTCGATGAGCGCTCCAGGCTGCAGCAGGGCGGCCACCTCGGAGTCGGCCAGACGGAGGGGAGCGATCACGTGACCCGGCCCAATTCCCCACGACGTGCCCAGCAGATCAAGGGCGGTGAGGACCTGGCCATCGGCCACAGGCCCGATCAACCGGCGCCCCACCACAGCGGTCGGATCGACCAATGCGCCGCGAGGTAGCGCATCCTCTGCGATCGATGACACGGTGATGTCGCTGGACCGAACGATCGCACCGGATGTAAGGTCCGTCGTGGCCCGTACCACCCGCGAGGTCGGTGGCGCCGGAGGAGCCGCCGCTGCAACCGCGCTGAGGACGGCGGCTATTGCTGCCACAATCGCGAGTTTGCGGCGGTGCCAGGACGCGGCCCGGCGCAAGTCACGGAGGAAGCGGTGTTGAGGGTGGCGCTTCACCGGCTCGAAGCCAACGCGATGCGCTCGTTCACGCCGTTCAGGCATCTGGTCATGGCTTCGACATTAAGGACGAGCGACGGGATCGTGCGCTTCGTCCACAGCCACAGAAATTGGGCTCGACGCGCCTGTGGAGGTCTAACGCGCGGTGGCGCCAACCTTCGTTGATCGGCCTTCGGACCCGGAACCAGTGGCTGAAGCGTTCGTTGCGGGCGACGATGCGGGGGCCTTGTCTGATGTGGCCGAGCCGTTCTCGTTAGCCTTGGCGGCCACCTCCTTGCCAGCCTCGGCGGTCTTCTTCTCCGGCTTAGAGCCATCGCCTTCGGGTGAGGTGCTGACGCGACTGTCCGTCCGATAGAAGCCGGAGCCCTTGAACACGACGCCGACGGCATTGAAGAGCTTGCGCAGTGGTCCACCGCAGCGCGGGCATTCGGTCAGCGCAGCATCGCTGAACTTCTGTACCGCCTCAAGGTCCTCGCCGCATTCGGTGCACCGGTACTGATAGGTCGGCATGCCGCTTCACTCTCTGATAGGAGCGCTGATTAGCACTCAAGCATAGCGATTGCTAACTCCCAGCCCGAATGGGTCGCCCCGCCGGTCGCTTAGTCTGGGACGGTGCGTCGTGTCCCACGGTGGGTGATCTTCACCGCCTTGGTCGTAGTCATGGCGCTGGGTGCCCTGTCCAGCCTTGCGGTGGCGACCGCCCGTCGGTCATTGCCTGACTACTCTGGTGAGCTTGTGCTTCCCGGCCTGGTAGGCACGGTTGAGGTCAAGCGTGATTCGTACGGGGTGCCGCACATCTATGCCGACAACCCGGAGGATCTGTTCCTGGCACAGGGCTACATCCAGGCATCGGATCGCTTCTATGAAATGGATTTCCGGCGACACCTGGCGGCCGGTCGGCTGTCCGAGCTCTACGGACCCAGCCAAGTCGAGGCTGACTCCTATATACGCACCCTCGGCTGGCGTCGCGTCGCCGATGAGGAATTGGCGCTTCTATCGGCGAGCACCCGGCGTTACCTCGACGCGTACGCCTCCGGCGTGAATGCCTACATTCGCGGAAAACCGGCCGCTGACCTGTCGCTGGAATACAGCGTGCTGGGCGTCGAGGGACTGGACTACCAGCCCGAGCAGTGGCGGGCCGGAGACTCGGTGTCCTGGCTGAAGGCGATGGCCTGGAATCTGGGGTCCAATATCGATCAGGAAAGCGAGTTGGCGATCATGACCGCGAAGGTGGGCGCGCGACGGACGCTCGAACTCAATCCGCCGTATCCCCTTGAAGGTTTCGAGCCCATCGTCAGCCGAGGAACCATCTCCGGTAAGGCGTTCGATCCCACGGCCGAGCAGATGTCGGCCCGCTCGGCCCCGATCGGGCTCAGCCGTAATGAACTCCTGAGGGCGAGCGCCACCATGTCGGAGCTGACCAGGATGGAAGGGGCCATTCCGCAGGACCCTGCCTCACAGACATTGGGACAAGCCGGGTCCAACTCCTGGGTGGTGTCGGGTGCCCGCACCGCGACCGGCAAGGCAATGCTCGCGAACGATCCGCACCTGGCAACCTCCATCCCCTCGACCTTCGCCCAGGTGGGACTGCATTGTCGAAGTTTGACCAACGCGTGTCCGTTCGACGTGTCCGGTTTCAGCCTTGCATCGGTGCCGGGGGTTGTGATCGGCAAGAACACCCGGATTACCTGGGGTCTGAGCACCAGCCACCTGGACGTGCAGGATCTCTACCTCGAGGAGGTCAACGGCGACCAGGTCCGCAATGGCAACTCGAGCGCTCCACTGGAGATCCGGACCGAGCTGATCTCGGTCCTCGGTGAGGCGCAACCGCGATCGCTGCGCATTCGTACGTCTCGGCATGGGCCGCTGCTGTCCGATGTGAGCACGTCGCTGCAGTCGGTAGGCTCCACCACCACCGCGCCTGGCAGGCCTCCGTACGCGGTGGCGGTGAGCTGGGTTGGGCTCACCCCCGGCCGGTCCATGGACGCGTTGCTGAGGATCAACACCGCGGGCAATTTCGCGGAATTCCGGGCAGCCGCAAAGCTGCTGTCGGCACCGTCGCAAAACCTGCTGTACGCCGACGTCGACGGCAACATCGGATATCAGTTGCCTGGCGACGCGCCGCTACGCGGGCACGGTGACGGGCGGCTTCCCTCACCCGGCTGGGATAACAGCTATGACTGGAAAGGGCGCCTACCATTCGCCCGGCTGCCCTACATCTACAACCCGCCCAGCGGTTTCATCGTGGCCGCCAATCAGCAGATCATCGGACGCCAATACCCCTACCGGCTCGGTTCCGATTTCTCCTACGGCTGGCGCAGCCAGCAGCTGATCGATCGGCTGGCAGAATCGCCTCCACTCACCGCCGACAGCGCCGAACAGCTCTTCTACGACAACACCATCCGGGTGGCGGCCGACATCGTTCCGACCCTGTTGAGAATCAAGGTTGACGATCCGTGGGTGCGCGAGGGGCAGCAGATGCTGGTCGGCTGGGACTATTCCTCAGACGCGTCGTCCCCTTCAGCGGCGTACTTCAACGTGGTCTTCCACAACATCCTCAAGCTGACTTTCCGCGACGAGATGCCGGAGGAGCTGTCGCCGGCCGGCGGGGATCGCTGGTACGCGGTCGTGTCGTCACTGATGAAATCACCGAAGAGCCGCTGGTGGGACGACGTGGCGACACAGGACCGGGTGGAGACCCGCGACGACATCTTGTTGGCCGCAATGACTCAGGGCCGGAAGGAGATCACTTCGTTGATGTCGCGTGACACCGATCAGTGGGAGTGGGGCAAGCTCCACCGCGTCACCCTGCGTAACTCGACGCTCGGGGAGAGCGGTAAGGCCGCAATAGATCGACTCTTCAATCGTGGGGACTACGAGCTTGGCGGGGGACCCGCCGTGGTGAACGCCACGGCTTTTGACGACCGTATGGGTTACCAGGTGACGGCCGGGCCGACGATGCGCATGCTCATCGATCTTGGTGATCTTGATGCATCGCGATGGGTCAACCAGAGCGGCGTGTCTGGGCACGCCTTCGCCCGGAACTATGACGATCAGACCAGCCTATGGGCGGCGGGCAGGATGCTGCCGTTCGTCTCCACTGCGGCGGCGGTAGATGCCCGCACTGCTGATCGGCTCCGCCTGAGCCCCGGTTGACCGGGCGAGTCGAGAGTGTCCGGGCCCCGTATGGGTATGTGCCAAAGAGAGGGAGGCGTTGTCTCGCTAATCAATCTCGAAGAGGTGACCCAATGAGCGACGATAAGGCGGACGAGTCGGTGTCAGAGGAGACAATCGCGGTGGAGTCGTCAGCCGATGTCGATCCCCTGAGCGCCACGAGCTCGGGTGTGGACTTTGACGACGCTCTAGCGAAGACGAGTGCCGGCCTCGGATACGACCAGACGACAGACACGATGACGACGCCGTCGACCTACGACGACCCCAGCGGAGCGACGACGGCTGGGCTCGGCTACGACAACACGACCGGCACGAGCACGTCCGGACTGGATGACCAGGCCAGGGCCACGGCGAACCCTGACGACGATGACAGTCTCAGTCTCGGCGGCGATGACCCCACCGATCGGCCCATAAATCGCTAGTTCAGCACGGCCGATCGAGGTCAGGCACTCTGCACGCCGGGCGCCTGCCTCCATGTACGTACAGGCAAACGGAGCTGTCCACGATAGACTTCCGTCATCGGCTGTGACCCGGCTATCACCGGTGAGCCTCCGGAAGAACGAGAAACCGCTGACGTGCGGGGTTTCTTCAGTAGAACCGGACGGGTGGGTCCGTCATCGCCCGCGAATGAGCGGTCGGCATGGAAATAGTTCCGCCGGCAAGCGAGGTGGTACCGCGGTGGAGACATCGTCCTCGTACACACGACTGTGGACAAGAGACGAGAGGTGCCGTGACGATCTACCCCAAGGCGACAGCGCCGACCCTTCGACAAGAGCAGCGAACCTCCACCGAACCTGGTGTGTCGCGGCCTGAGCCGGTGGCGGGGCCGGAACGCTCAAAGAGCGTGCCGGCAAGCCCGAAATTTCCCGCGATCGAGGAGGGGGTGCTGGCGTACTGGAAGACCGACCAGACATTCCTGGCTTCGGTGGCACGCAACCCGGCGGGCGAGAACGGTGCCAACGAGTACGTGTTCTACGACGGTCCGCCGTTCGCCAACGGCCTCCCGCACTACGGGCACCTGCTAACCGGCTATGTCAAAGACATCGTGCCGCGTTATCAGACGATGCGCGGACGCCGGGTCGAGCGAAGGTTCGGGTGGGACTGCCATGGCCTGCCGGCCGAGCTCGAGACCATGTCCCAGCTGGGACTGAAGACCAAGGACGAAATCCTCGATCTCGGGATCGAGAAGTTCAACGCAGCGTGCCGGAAGTCCGTGCTGCGCTACACCCATGAGTGGCAGGACTACGTCACCCGTCAGGCTCGCTGGGTCGATTTCGATCATGACTACAAGACTCTCGAGCCCTACTACATGGAGTCGGTGCTCTGGGCGTTCAAGTCGCTATACGACAAGGGCCTGGTGTACGAAGGGCTGCGCGTCCTCCCTTACTGCTGGAGCGACGAGACCCCCCTGTCGTTGCATGAGCTCCGGATGGACGACGAGGTCTACCAGAACCGCCAAGATCCTGCGGTAACCGTTGGCCTGCGATTGGAGACCGGCGAGCTGGCGCTGATCTGGACGACTACGCCGTGGACGCTCCCCAGCAACCTGGCTCTGGCGGTCAATCCCGAGATCGACTACGTGGTGGTCGAGCACTCCGCCGAGCGCTACCTGTTGGCCGAGGCACGGCTGGGCGCGTACGTCCGCGAATTGGGGGAGGACGCCAGCCGGCGGATCGTCTCCCGATTGAAGGGCTCGGACCTGCTGGGCCGGCGATACGTACCGCCCTTCTCCTATTTCCTCGGCCATACCAACGCTCATCAGATCCTGGCTGGGGACTTCGTCACCACCGACGAAGGCACCGGCATCGTCCACATGGCACCGGCCTTCGGTGAGGACGACAAGATCATCGGCGACGCAGCCGAAATCATCGCCGTTGTGCCGGTCGATGCGTCCGGTAAATTCACCGCCGAGGTGCACGACTACGAAGGTGTGCACGTCTTCGATGCCAACTACATGATCATCGACGATCTCAAGGCCGCCACCCGAGGGGTGGTCGCCGGGTCGGTCACGCCAGGCACCGTGCTGCTTCGCCACGAGAGTTACGACCACCCGTATCCGCACTGCTGGCGTTGCAAGAACCCGCTCATCTACCGGGCGGTGTCCAGCTGGTTCGTCGAGGTCACCAAGGTCAGGGACCGGATGGTCGAGCTGAACCAGGAGATCACCTGGGTTCCCGATCACGTCAAGGACGGGCAGTTCGGCAAGTGGCTGTCCAACGCCCGCGACTGGTCGATCAGCCGCAACCGCTTCTGGGGCACCCCGATCCCGATCTGGAAGTCCGACGATCCGGCGTATCCGCGGATAGACGTCTACGGATCGATCGCCGAGCTGGAGTCCGACTTCGGAGTCAAGGTGCCAGACCTGCACCGGCCATACATTGACCAGTTGACCCGGCCGAATCCCGACGACCCCACCGGTCAGTCGACGATGCGCCGGGTGGAGGACATCCTCGACGTGTGGTTCGACTCAGGATCAATGCCGTACGCCCAGGTGCACTATCCGTTCGAGAACGCTGACTGGTTCGAGCACCATTACCCCGGCGACTTCATCGTCGAGTACATCGGCCAGACGCGTGGCTGGTTCTACACCATGCACATCCTGGCCACGGCCCTGTTCGACCGGCCGGCGTTCAGCAGTTGCATCAGCCACGGCATCGTGCTGGGCAGCGACGGACAGAAGATGAGCAAATCACTGAAGAACTATCCCGACGTGAACGAGGTTTTCGACCGCGACGGAGCCGACGCGATGCGGTGGTTCTTGATGTCGTCACCGATTCTGCGCGGCGGCAACCTAATCGTCACCGAGCAGGGCATCCGTGACGGCGTCCGCCAGGTGATGATCCCGCTGTGGAACGCCTGGTACTTCTTCTCGCTCTACGCCAATGTGGCGCGCGGAGGCCAGGGCTACGACGCCAAGATCGACTTCGGCTCCGAGGATGTGCTCGACCGCTACATCCTGGCGAAGACGTCGGAGTTCGTTGATCTCATGACGCGCGAGCTGGATTCGCTGAACGTGGCCGCTGCCTGCGATGCGACCCGCACCTTCCTGGAGGTGCTGTCCAACTGGTACATCAGGCGCTCACGGGATCGCTTCTGGAACGGGGAATCCGAGGAGTCCTTCACCGCGTTCGACACGCTGTACACGGTGCTGGAGACGACAACTCGCGCCGTGGCACCGCTCCTGCCACTGACCGCCGAGGAGATCTGGCGCGGCCTCACCGGTGGGCGCTCAGTGCACCTCATCGACTGGCCGAGCGTCGGACAGGTCGACGTTCATCTGGTGGCCGCCATGGACCGGGTGCGAGAGGTCTGCTCGACCGGTTCGGCACTGCGCAAGGCGGAGAACCTCCGGGTTCGCCTTCCGTTGTCCCGCCTGACCATCGTCGCCGACGACGCCGAGGCGCTGCGCCCGTATGCGGCCTTGATCAGCGACGAGCTGAACGTTCGCGAACTGGTGCTGACCGACGTCGCGGCGGCCGGTAGTGGTGCCTTTGGGGTTCGCCAGGTGCTGCAGGTGAACGCCCGAGTCGCTGGGCCACGGCTGGGTAAAGACGTCCAGGTGGCCATCAGGGCCAGCAAGGCCGGCGACTGGTCGGCAAACCCCGACGGCACTGTCAGCTCCGGCGGAATCAACCTGCGAGAGGGGGAGTACACGCTGCAGACAGTGGTCGCCGACACCGATCGGGATGATCAACGGGCGGTGGCCATGCTGCCCGGCGGCGGCTTCGTGATCTTGGACATCAGGGTGACCTCAGAACTGGCGGCCGAAGGACTGGCCCGGGACGTCGTCCGTGCCGTGCAGCAGGCCCGGCGGGACGCCGGATTTGACGTGAGTGACCGCATCCACCTGCGGCTCAGTGGTGACGATAGCGTCCGCGCCGCCATTCAGGCTCACGCCA
>DATFQP010000070.1:0-3327 GCA_035264145.1 Propionibacteriaceae bacterium | reverse complement strand
AGCGGCATCGGGAAGGCCTTGGCCTCGGCGGCCCTGCCTCGGGAATCGGTATTCGTGACGACCAAGCTGCCGCCTGACCATGCCGGTCGGGAGCGTCGGACATTGGGGGACAGTCTCAGCAAGCTCGGGCTGGATTACGTCAATCTGTGGCTGGTGCACTGGCCGCCTAACGGTCGGGCAGCGCCACGGGTGTGGGAGCAGTTCGTCTTGGCTCAGCAGGACGGCCTTGCAAAAGCCATCGGCGTGAGCAACTACTCACTTGACCAGATCGATGAACTGACCCAGGCGTCTGGAGTAACGCCCCAGGTCAATCAGATTCGGTGGGGTCCGCCGCTGTATGACCGAAATGTGGTCGCCGGGCTGGAGCGGCGGGGAGTGGTGCTGGAGGGTTACAGCCCGTTCAAGGTGAGCAACCTGAACGACCCGACCTTGCTGTCCATCGCATCGGAGTACGAAGCGACGACGGCACAGGTGATTGTCGCCTGGCATGTTGCGCACGGCTTCGTCGTGATCCCCAAGTCGGCGCACCGCGAGCGGATTGTGGCCAACGCGGCTGGTGCGCGGATCGAGCTGACGGCCGAGGAGGTGGCGGCCATCGACGGCCTTTCGAGCGCAGCAAGGGCCGGATCTTCGCGCAGGTGGCGTTAGCCGAGGCCGGCCACGCCGTGCGTGTACGTCTTTCCGCACAAGGCCGCGGATGGCAGCGGGTTTACCGTTTTGGCCGTACGTCTTCCGCGCAAGGGCCACGGATGGCGCGATAGGGGCGGTGCACCTAGACTTTGGCGCCGAGTTCGCCCAGCCTGATCCAGGTCTCCACGACCGTGTCGGGGTTGAGCGAGAGCGTGTCGATACCTTCCGCGACCAACCACTCCGCGAGGTCCGGGTGGTCGGATGGTCCCTGGCCGCAGATCCCGACGTACTTGCCGCGCTTCTTGCATGCCTTAATAGCGGCGCTGATCATGAACTTCACAGCGGGGTCGCGTTCGTCGAAGCCGGCAGCGACCAACGCAGAATCCCGGTCCAGGCCAAGGGTCAGCTGAGTCATGTCGTTGGACCCGATGGAGAATCCGTCGAAGTGGTCCAGGAACTGATCCGCGAGCACCGCGTTCGACGGCAGCTCACACATCATGATCACGTCCAGCTCGTTCTCCCCTCGACGTAACCCGTGCTCGGCAAGCAGACCGATCACTCCTTCGGCCTCGGCCAGCGTCCGCACGAACGGGATCATGATCTTGACGTTGGTCAGGCCCATGTCATCGCGTACGTACCTCAGCGCTTCAGCTTCCATGGCGAAGCAGGCAGAAAAGTCGGGAGACAGATAGCGCGAGGCGCCGCGATAGCCGATCATCGGGTTCTCTTCGTGCGGCTCGTACAGGTCGCCTCCAACCAGGTTGGCGTACTCGTTGGACTTGAAGTCGCTCATCCGCACGATCACCGGATGCGGTGCGAATGCCGCCGCCAAGGTGGAGACGCCCTCTGCGACACGGGAGACGAAAAACTCTCTGGCGCTTGGGTAGGCGGCAACCGCTTCGATGATCGTGCTGTGCAACGGTTCGGCCAGCTGGTCGAGGTCCAGAAGCGCTTTGGGATGAATGCCGATCTGCCGGTTGATGATGAATTCCAACCGGGCTAGGCCGACGCCTGCGTTGGGGATGCGCGAGAAGGCGAACGCCTGATCGGGCGTGCCGACATTCATCATGATCTTCACGGGAATGTCCGGCATGGTGCCGAGCTCGGTCGATTCGATGCGGAAATCCAGGATGCCGTCGTAGACGAAGCCGGCGTCGCCTTCGGCGCAGGACACCGTCACTGGTCGCCCGGCCGCCAGTTCGCGAGTCGCCCGTCCCGTGCCCACCACTGCAGGAATGCCCAGTTCGCGCGCGATGATCGCGGCATGACAGGTTCGACCGCCGCGGTTCGTCACGATGGCCGAGGCACGTTTCATGATCGGCTCCCAGTCCGGATCGGTCATGTCGGCGACCAGCACTTCGCCCCGACCGAATTGGTGCATCTGCTCGGCCGACTCGAGGACGCGGACCGGGCCCGCGCCGATCTTCTGCCCGATCGCACGGCCCTCGACGAGCACCGATCCCTTCTCGCCCATCCGGTAGCGCTGCACCGAACTGGCGGACCGGCGAGACTCCACGGTCTCTGGTCGGGCCTGCAGGATGTACAGCTTGTCGTCGATGCCGTCCTTGCCCCATTCGATGTCCATCGGCCGCCCATAGTGGGCCTCGATGGTCAGCGCCTGGCGAGCCAACTCGGTGACCTCGTCGTCGGTGAGACTGAGCAGTCGCCGGTCGGGCCCTGGGACGTCGACAAACTGAGTCGTCTGGCCGACCCTCGGATCCGCCGTATAGGTCATCTTCGTCGCTTTGCCGCCGACGCTGCGCCTAAGGATCGCCGGCCGCCCCGCGCGGAGTGCGGGCTTGTAGACATAGAACTCGTCGGGATTGACCGCGCCTTGGACGACCGCCTCACCCAAGCCATAGGAGGAGGTGATGAACACCGCGTCGCTGAACCCGGACTCGGTGTCCATGGTGAACATCACACCGGACGCGCCCAGATCTGAGCGGACCATCCGCTGTACACCGGCCGACAAGGCAACCGCCGAGTGTTCGTATCGGTGATGAACGCGGTAGGCGATGGCGCGGTCGTTGTACAGGGACGCGAAGACCTCCCGGATCGCGGTCAGAATTTGTTCGATCCCCCGCACGTTGAGGAAGGTCTCCTGCTGGCCGGCAAAGGACGCGTCGGGCAGGTCCTCTGCGGTCGCGCTCGATCGCACCGCGAAGGAGCTCTCGTCATCACCGGACAGCTCCGTGTATGCCGCGCGGATGTCGGCGTCGAGATCAGTGGGAAACGGTTGGGCGACGACCGCGGCCCTGATCTCCTGTCCGACGGCTGCGAGGCGCTGCACGTCGTCTGTGTCGAGGTCGCCGAGTCGTTGATTGATCCGATCGGCGAGCCCGGTGTCCCCGATGAAGCGGCGATAGGCGTCGGCGGTGGTCGCAAAGCCGTTCGGCACGCGGATGCCGAGCTCGCTCAGCTGGGAGACCATCTCGCCGAGGCTCGAGTTCTTCCCACCGACTTGCTCGACGTCACCTAGACCGAGCTCGGCGAACCACCGGACGTTGCGGCCTGCGCTGCTGGTGCTCTCGGTCATGAGGACTCCTGAGGCTGGACGGAATTACGTGTTTTGGAGGGTCTGCAAGATCACCGTTGACATCTCCTCGACCGACTTGGCGGAGGAGTTGATCACCGGAAGGCGCTGCCGGTGGTAGAGGGCCTCGGCCTGGCGGAGCTCGTACATGCACTGCTCGAGTG
>DATFQP010000069.1:0-8333 GCA_035264145.1 Propionibacteriaceae bacterium | reverse complement strand
GGCGTCATCGATCGGGCGGTCGGCATCATGATGAGCCGGAGCGGCGGGACAGATCAGGAGGCGCTGGAGCGGCTGCGGGCGATGAGCCAGCGTGATCATCACAAGCTCGTCACGGTGGCTCAACACATCATCGACGAGGCGGTGCGTCGAGCAGAGTCCCGCCATCGCAGCGAATGATCGAATCGACGGGTGCTCACGTGGAATGGAGCGTAGAGTCAATCTGACGCGGCTGCACCACCCTGGTCCGTACTGCCGTAGCCATTGGCCCCGGCGGTTTGCTGAGCCCAAAAAGCGTAAGAGACGATCAGCGGGCGGATCCGCTTCCTCGGAGCGACACTGTGGACGTCTCCACAGCGCTTCTCAGCGACCTCACCGAACTCGCCAACGGCGTCGGCCTCGCCGCTGGCCCGCTCCAGGCCCCGCTGAAGGCTCTCGTGGGGGAGCTCCGCGCTGCGATCGGTTCCTATCGTGGACTTCAGCTCACCATCGTCCGGGACGGCCAGCCCGTCACCCTGACGGACGTGTCGGGCCCTGACGAGGACGGATCCATCACCACGTCCCTTCGGGTTCCGCTGAGCCTCCTTGGCCCCTCGTACGACGGCGGCAGTCGAGTTGTCTTCTACGCGAGCGTGGCCGGATCGCTTATCGACCTCGCCGCCGATCTCGGTCACGTCCTGCGGACTGCGACCATCATGGCTGATGATCCAGACCGAGACGGGGGAGTTCGGGACGGAGACGGCCGAGCCGGGCCAGCGCAGGTCCGGACACCTGTGCTCCTCCTAGATGCCGATGTCCCACCTAACCCGGCGGCGGTATCCGGCCTGATCGGGCTCCCGGAGATGTCAGCGGTAGACCGCGCGGTCGGGATCATGATCGAGCGCGGCCACCATCCCGATGTTGCCTATGACGCGCTGAACGAGCAGGCCGCGGTCGCCGGCGTAGACACTCACGTATACGCCGTTCAGATACTCAGCTGCTGAGACCCTAGGCATGCCGCACGCTCCTGCTCCCTGTGATCAGCATCGACCAAGGGTCGAGTGCCGTTGCTAGTTGGCCAGCAGCTCGAGCACCGCACGTTCGATCTTGCCGTGGGTCGTTCCGTCGTGAAGATCCCGGTCAGTCGCGGCCAGAGCCGGCGGAATGGTCACGCCCTCGTGGAAGAGATCGACCAGTCGCGGGTCGACGTATGACTTGCGAGCCACCGCAGGCGTATTGCCGAGGTACTTCGACACTTCCTTCATCGCGGAGGAGACCGCGCGCTTGCGAGCACTGACCGAACGGGATTTCTCGACTGCCCCGGCCAGGGATACCTCCGCGATCACGGTGCCGTGCCAGGTACGAAAGTCCTTTGCCGAGACCTCGCCGCCGACCACGCCCTTGATGTAGGTGTTGATCTCGGTCGAGTTGATGTCGTGCCAGCCGGTGCTGTCTTCGTACGCTAGCAACTCCGGACCGCTGTCACGCCGGCTCAGCAGGTCACGCACCGCGGCTCGGACAAGGTTGTCGGCGAGGGCGACGTAGCGCTCCTGCCCGGACTTGGCCACGTAGTCGAAGACCACTGTGCGACCTTGAATTGAGACGTGTTCCTTGTGGATGGTCGCCAGGCCGTAGCTGTTGTTGGCCTCTGCGTATGCCTCGCCGCCGATCCGGAAGAAGCCGAGATCGAGCAGCCGGAAGGCAGCTGCCATCGCACGCTCGTACGGCATGCCCTTCATCTGCAGGTGTTTGATCACGCGTCGCCGCGCGGTTGGCAGGCGGGCAGCGACGGTCAGCACCCGGTCATGCTTGGACTGGTCGCGCTTCAACCGCCAGTACGGGTGGTACAGGTACTGCCGGCGACCGGCGTCGTCAGTGCCGACGGCCTGGATGTGGCCGTTGGGCGACGGGCAGATCCAGACCTGCCGCCAGGCCGGCGGGATGACAAGCTGCTTGCACCGCAACACATCCTCCGCGGCGAGCGGCTGCCCGAACTCGTTGAGGTAGACGAAGCCTTTACCGGCTCGCCGCCGCGTCCAGCCCCGGTCCCGTGGTGAGACGGTCCGCAGTCGTGGCACGACCCCTTCCTACCCGAAACTCGGGGCTGCATCGTCAAAAGAGTGAGGTCCCGGCCGCGTGTCAGGCTTGTCAGAGTCGGGGTGACGGGCGGCCTAAGGCACCTCAGTTACCTCAGTAGCAGGGGCCGCCCAAAGATCAGGCATGTGCATGATGTGCGGCATAGCGGCTTAGCAACACCATGGAGCTATCGGATGAACGAGAGCTTCGGAGGCGGCAATGACCATCATCAACGACTACACATACAGGATCCTGGCCGAGCAGCGCCAGCATGATCTGTGGGCAGAGGCGGCAAGCAATCGCCTGGCGGCGTCGGCGCGAGGAGACCGTCCGATGTGGTGGCGGCGTCTTCTCCTTACCCGGGTTGCCCCCGCGGCGAAGCGGCCGGCGCCTTCCGGCGCGACCGTACCCGGCCAGCCGGTTCCTTGCTGAACAGCAATGGCAGTGAATTGTCGTACGTCGGTGGCACGATAGTGCTTATGACCCGCGCGGCCCGCTCGGATGGCGGCCGGCGAAACGAGGTGGTCGTCGGCCGTGTCGAGCAGCGCGCCCAGCTCCTCGGCGTGCTGGACGACGTCATCGCCGACGGCAGCCGATTTGTCATCCTGGGCGGCGATGCGGGGGCCGGCAAGACCACGGTGATCGAGACGTTCCTGCGCGATCTGAATGGCCGGATGAGTGATCGTAAGGCGCAAGTCATCACCGGACAGTGCGTGCCGCTGGGTGGGGACGGCCTGCCGTACGCTCCGATTGTTGGTGCCTTGCATGATCTCGTAGCGCGGTATGGCCCAGATCAGATCCTCGACTGGGCAGGCGCCGGCCGCACCGCCCTTGGCGCGCTGCTGCCCGACTTGGTAGCCGCGCCGGCGGCCGCTGAGTCCTTGCGACTCCAGCTGTTCGAGGCCGTCGCCATGCTGTGGGAGCGCGCCAGCGAACACGGCCCGCTGGTGGTGATCATGGAGGACATCCACTGGGCTGACGAGTCGACCCGCCACATGCTCCGCTTCCTGGCCCGGGCCTTGACCGATGCACCGATCATGATGGTGGCCAGCTACCGGGCCGACGAGCTCAACCGCCGCCATCCGCTCCGCCCATTCCTGGCCGAGGTGGGCCGCCTCCCGAGGACAGTTCGGATCGACGTTCCTAGCCTCGGTCGCGAAGAAGTCGGTGATCTGCTCACGGCCCTGCTGGGTCGGCGCCCGAGTCACGTCGTGATTGATCTTGTTCATCGGCGGAGTGAAGGCATCCCCTACTTCGTCGAAGAGCTGGCCGGCTCCGCGACCCGTGGCTGCATCGACATGCCGGACACCCTTCGGGACGCTCTCAACCTCCGCGTGCAAGCGCTGTCCGACCCAGCTCAGAGCATCGTTCAGCTGGCCGCCGTGGCCGGCAACCGCGTTGATCACGAATTGCTCGAGGCGGTCGCTGACCGACCAGCCGCCGAGTTGGACTCGGCGCTGCGGGAGGCGATCGACGCCTCCGTGCTCGTGGCCGATGAGACCGGCTACAGCTTTCGGCACGCGTTACTGCAGGAGGCGGTCTACGACGACCTGCTACCGGGCCAGCACGCCCGGCTACACGCCCGATTTGCCGCGATCCTGGAGGAGCGGCCAGAGCTGATCGCCAGCCACGGGTCGAGTCAGACTGCCGCGTCCGAGATTGCCCATCACTGGGCGGCTGCCCACGAGGTGAACAAGGCGTTCGGATGGTCGATCAAGGCGGCCAGGTCTGGCCAGGCCGCTTTCCACGAAACGCTCAAGATGTACGAGCGTGCCCTGGAGCTCTGGGACCAGGTCATCGAGCCGGAGCGCATTGCGGGTGACCGTGCCTCGGTGCTGGAAGATGCCGCTCGGGCGGCAGCCGATGCTGGTGAAACTGAACGGGCCTTGTCCCTGATCGGCGCCTCCCTGGCTGAGACCGACCCGACGCCGGGACCGGAACCGCTGATCGGTCGATTGATCGTGCAAAGCCGTCTGCTTTCCTCCCTGCTCAGACCGGGCTCCACTCAAGCCGTTGCGGAGGCGGTCGAACTTCTGACCGAGGGCAGCCCCGCGGACTTCCGGGCGAAGGTCCTGAACCAGCTCGCGACCGCCACGATGCTTGACGGGAACAGGGTCGAGTCCGTCCACGCGGCCCGCCAAGCGATCGACGCGGCGATCGAGGGAGGCTCTGCGACCTTGGAGTCGCATGCTCGCAACGTCTTGGGCAGCAGCCTGGTGAGTCTGGGTCGCGAGGAGGAAGGCCTCGCCGAACTTGTTGCGGCCGGACAGCTCGCCGAGGGCAACAGCCGCACGCTGCTGCGCTATGCCATCAACTATTCGGACGCGCTCGCCCTCGCCGGTCGTTATCGTTCCGCTGTAACGGAGGCCTTGGCCGGCATCGATGTCGCTCGCAGCCTGGGTTTGGAGCGCTCCTTCGGCGCCATGCTGGCCGGCAATGCCGCCGAGCCGCTGCTTGCGCTGGGCGAGTGGGACCGGGCGGGCCAGATGATCGAGCGTGCCCTGGAGCTGGACCCGCCGGCTCACCACTACGTCCATCTGCGGCTGGTGCTGGGCTGGATGGCCTTGTGGCGTGGGGACCTCGACCAGACAGAAGCGACACTGAACGAATTCCGGCATCTTGTTGCCGCGGAGCAGCCGGCGCCGCAATATTCGCATTTCGCCATCCGGATCGACGCCGAATACGCAGTTGCGGTTGGTGATCATGAACGCGCCTGGGCTGATAGTCAACTGTTCTTCGACCACGTCCACCTCTATCCGGCATCGGCGATCTATCCGCTGCTCGCTTCGGCCGCTACGGCAGGCCGGGTCCTCGACTCAGCCGATCGTGCGGACCACCAGGTCGGCCTTGTGCGCAGCGCTCTCGCCGCAGCCACGCCGACCGGGGTTCGGCAGGGCTGGGAGCCGGTGATCGAAGCAGGTCTGGACGACACCGCTGACGGATGGCGCAGGGCGTGGAAGGCCTCAGTCGACGACGGAGCTCCGGCTCACCTGGCGCCGTACGCCGGTCTGCGACTGGCTCAGCATCTGGTGGTGTCTCGGGAACGCGCCGAAGCCCGCGAAGTCTTGACGTCGGCGGCCAAGCTGGCGGCCAGGCTCGGGGCGGGTCTGCTGACCAGTCGGCTAACCGCCTTGGCCCAGCGTGCGGGGCTCTCCACCGAGTCGCCGTCGACGGACGGCAATCCGCTGGCCGGCCTTACGGCGCGTGAGGTGGAGGTGCTGCAGCTGGTCGCGGAAGGAAAGTCGAACGGTGAGATAGGTGCGGCGCTGTTCATCAGCACGAAAACCGCCAGTGTGCACGTGTCCAACATCCTGGCCAAGCTCGGCGTGAGCACCCGGGGTGAGGCGGCGGCGATAGCTCACCGCCGGGGTCTGGTAGGTGCTGTCTGAGCCGCCGTTTACGGTTCTCGCATGAGTGAATTCGCATCGGAGAGCAGTCAGGCGGCGGAGGAGGAAGCGGGGTTGATCGGGGCACCCGACGGCGGCGCTGACCCCGCACTGCAGAAGGATCCCAGGGAGTGGGTTAGCGGCGACGACCCGATGACCCCAGCCCAGAAGAGCTATCTCGACACGCTCGCGAGACAGGCCGGTGAGCAGTTGCCCGCCGATCTGAGCAAGGCCGAAGCGTCAGAGCACATCGAGCGGCTGAAGTCCAAGCTCGGTCCCGGCGAGTGACCGGACTGACAAGCATCGGGAGGCTGCGATGAGGTTCGGCTACACCCTGATGACCGAGCAGAGCGGACCCCGGGAGCTCGTGGATTATGCGGTCGCCGCCGAGGAAGCCGGTTTCGACTTCGAAGTGTCCAGCGACCATTACTCGCCCTGGCTGATGTCGCAGGGACACGCGCCGTACGCCTGGACTGTGCTGGGGGCGGTGGCCCAGGCGACGTCCCGGGTCGAGCTGGCTACGTATGTCACCTGCCCGATCATCCGATATCACCCAGCGGTCGTTGCCCAGAAGGCGGCCACATTGCAGCTGCTCTCGGAGGGCCGCTTTCTGCTGGGCCTCGGATCTGGCGAGAACCTCAATGAGCACATCACCGGCGAAGGATGGCCGCCGGTCGCCCAACGCCAGGACATGCTGGTCGAGGCCGCGACGATCATCCGCGAGCTGTTCTCCGGTGAGCTGGTCACTTGGGAAGGCGACTACTTTCGAGTCGACTCCGCCCGCCTGTGGGATGCGCCCGACGGAGGTGTGCCCATCGGGATCGCCGTCTCCGGTGAAAAGTCGGTCAGCCGCTTCGCTCCGCTGGCTGATCACCTGATCGCGGTCGAGCCCGACGAGCAAGTGATCAAGGCGTGGGACGAGCAGAAGGGTGGCCGCAGCTCCCGCAAGATCGGGCAGATCCCCATCTGCTGGGATCCGGATGAGAAAAGAGCGATTGAGCGCGCCCACGAACAATTCCGTTGGTTCGGCAGCGGCTGGGCAGTCAACGCGGATCTGCCAACTCCGGCCGGATTCGAGGGCGCCAGCCAGTTCGTTCGGCCGGAGGATGTGGCCGAGCAGATTCCGTGCGGCCCCGACCTGGACAAGATTGTGGAAGCCGCGCAGCCGTTCCAAATGGCTGGGTTCACCGACGTCGCCTTCGTCCAAGTGGGTGACGAAGGCCAGTCGGCGTTCCTCGAGCAGGCAGCGAAGCGGCTGCTGGACAAGCTACGGGCCGATACCGGCTGACCGGCGGACTAGGCTGGAGCGGTGAACTGGAGATTGGCACTGGTTGCTCTCGGTGGCATCGCGGGCGGCGTCCTTTGGGCGGCTCGTCGGAAGCGGCTAGAGACCGCGGCTGACTCTGCGCTCTGGGCCGAGGCGACGGACCCGGTCGCGCGGTTCGGTGAGGGCTAGCCGGAGCAGATCTCGCGGGCACTTCGCGCTCTCAGGCGAATGGATCCAGATCCCTGACGTCAACAATGCGAACGGAATCGCCGTCACTCCTGATGGCTCTGCTCGTCGTCCAGTCGGCAACCGGGTTGTTGTTCAGGGTGGATCCACTAACCGGGGTCGCGACGCGAGTGGACCTGGGCGAGACGCTGCTCACCAATGGCGACGGGCTGCTGGTCGTGGGAACGACCCTGTACGTCGTTCAAAACCGGCTGAATCAGGTGGCGGTGATCAAGCTCAGTCCTGACGGAACCAGTGGCGTGCTCGTCGATACGCTGACCAGCCCGGCGTCCGGTGAGAATACGGGATTCGATGCCCGACGACCGTCGCGCAGTTTGGAAACAGCCTGTATCTACCCAACGCGCGCTTCACGACCCCGCAGCTCCCGACGACCGAGTTCTGGGTCACTCGCATCGACCGCCGTTGAGCTATACCGTCGCGGTATGACCCTGGTGATCGAGCGGCTGCAGCAAGCCCAAAACGCCCGGGCCGCACCACGGCTCGCCGCCCTGTTCACTGACGACTACCAGAGCGTTCAGCCGGCGCATCCCAACCGGGGTTTCGGTGGCAGCAGCCAGGTGTTCGCTAACTGGTCGAGCATCTTCGCCAACATTCCGGACTTCACCGCCGAGCTCCTCGCCTGGACAGTGGACGGCGACAAGGAGTGGAGCGAGTGGCATTGGCACGGGACCCGCACGGACGGCTCGGTGCTGTGCGAGCGAGGAGTGATCATCGTCACCGTACGGAACAACATGCTCGCGGCGGCCCGTCTTTATATGGAGCCCACCGAGTTCGACGGCGGCGACATCGAGACCGCTGTGCAAGAGATGACCGGGTCGCCGACCGACTGATCCGCAAATCTGGTCGGATTACTCCCGACCCCATCCGCGGTCGACATCCTTTGAGCCCCGCCCGCGTTCGTTGAGCCCGAAGGAACGGGCTCAACGAGTGCCGATGAGGCTCAAAGTGCGGGTGGGCAGCCACCTCCCCGTTGATACTCGCAACCCCGCCGCCCCACCTTGGGCCACGGCCTCACTCCTTGAGCCCGCAGGAATGGGCTCGACGAGTGCCGATGGGGCTCAAAGTGCGACAGGACGCCGTCCCGCAATCTCCTCGTGCTTCCGACGCACCCACGCGCCGACGCGACCACGTGGCCGTCATCCGACTTTGAGCCCCGGCCATGTTCTTTGAGCCCGAAGGAAGGGGCTCAAGGCGTGCCGATGGGGCTCAAAGTGCGATAGGACGCCGTCCGCCGAAGCGGTTGGAGGATGATCCCCGGCGCACAGGCATGGCGGTTGGGAGATGATCCCCCGCCCGGCAAATCACAAAATTCGGCCGAGCTTTGTTCGCGTCGTCAGCAGCCAGCCCAACCCGAACGAGGCCACCACGGCGAGACCACCGAC